>VGAV01000053.1 GCA_016870695.1 Actinomycetota bacterium
CGTCCACGCTGCTGACCGAGGCCGACGGCACGCCGTTCGACATCCTCCAGGCGCAGCAGCTCGACGCGTTCCGCGACGCGTGGCGTCAGTCGGGTCACGCCGGGGAGCCGCGCACCTCCGTCAGCCGCAGCATCTTCCCGATCACGACGGATGAGGACCGCGCCTACTTCGGCGGCTCGGCCGGCTCCGACCAGATCGGCGTCATCGACGGCATGCGCTCCACCTTCGGCAAGACCTACGCCGCGGAGCCCGACGTGCTCGTCGAGCAGCTGCTGAACGACGCCGCCGTGATGAGCGCCGACACCCTTTTGCTGACCATCCCGTCGCAGCTGGGCGTCGCGTTCAACCTGCGTCTTGTCGAGGCGTTCGCGCAGCACGTCGCCCCGGCGCTCGGCTGGCAGTCCACCCTGGCCCACGCCTGAGTCGTTCCCGGACAGGACCCTGGATGCCACGGCATCCGGGGTCTTTCTGCGTTCGGGCTCCGTACGCTGGGGTGCCCGTCCGGAGGGGTGCCGTGGATCTCACCCCCGCTGCGGGCGGTCCTCATCGGCTTTCCGCGCTCGACGGGCTCCATATCCTCGGCCCCATGTCGTCGGGAATCTCTGTCTGAAAGACGAAACGCCTCCTCGCATGGACGGCCGGGCTTCAGCTCGCCCAGGGCATCGTGATGGAGGGCGCGCCCCTCCTCGGCCTGCTGGTGATCCTCGCCACAGGAGGCGACCCGGCCGTCATGAGTCGCGGCTTCTCCTTCGTCGTGCCGTTCTTCGACGAGAACCTTGCGTTGATGATGGCCCTCAGCGGGGTGTTCGCGACGTTGCGCGTCGTCGCGGCGATCGGCCTGCTGCGGAACAGGATGTGGGGCTACGCGTCCTCCCTCGTCATCGGGTGCGTGACGCTGGTGCTGATGGTGTTCCTGCTCCCCGCCGGCAACGCGGACGGCGTGCTCTCGGGTGCCGCGCTGATGCTTCTTCTGCGCGTCCGGTACGGCACCGATCCGATCGTGCGATGGCCCTTGGCGGGTGATGCGCTCGCGTCCGACGCCGTCCCGAAGCGGCGTCCTCTCCCTCACGTGTGGACAGCGCCCCCGCGATGTCGGAGGTTCGTGGCAGCATGTGCACATGCCAGATCGACCTCTCTTCGACGACCGTGAGGATGCCGTCCTGACCGACGCCGTCGCCGGTCTCGTCACTGCGGAGGCGGCCATCGCCACCCTCGAGGCGGAGAAGACACTGCACTTCGCGGCCGCGATGCGGGTGGCCCTCGACAGATCGCGGCACCGGCCCCGGACGGTCCAGGAGCGCGAGATGGCGGTGCGCTCGATCGCTGCCGAGATCGCCGTCGCGCTGCGCTGGAGCGACCGCACCGTGCAACGGCGGCTGCAGGAGGCGCTGAGCCTCGTCGACGGCTTCCCCCGCACGCTGCGCGCTCTCGATGATGGTCTCATCAGCGCAGGTCACGCCCAGGTGATCAGCGAGATCGGCGGCGTCCTCGACGATCCCGAGGTGCGCGCCGTCTACGAGACGCGTGTGGTCGAACGCGCGACGGCCGACACCGTGGCGCGCACGCGCGCCTACGCCCGCGCGCTCGTCGAGGAGCTGCGTCCCGACACGATCGAGGAGCGGTTCGCCACGGCGGAGCAGGCCCGCCGCGTCTGGATCGAGGACGACGTCGACGGCATGGCCCGCCTCGGCGTCATCGACGGCGCCGTCAAGATCCGGGCGATGTTCGACCGGCTCACCCGGCAGGCCCGGGCGGTGCGCGACGTCGCGCGGGATGCCGCGGCCTCCCCCCACACGGCGGTCACCGACACCCGCACCCTCGACCAGACGCGTGCCGACCTGCTCTGCGACCTCGTCCTCGCGGGCCAGCCGGCCGTCGACCCCACCGGCGAGCTGCTCCCCGGCGGACTGGGCGCGATCCGCGCGCACGTCGCCGTCACCGTCCCGGTGCGGACCGCGGCCGGACTCGACGACCGCGGCTCCCTCGTGGACGGGCAGAGTCCCATCGACGCCGCCACCGCCCGCCGCCTGATGGCCGGGGCCCCCGACTGGGATCGCGTGCTCACCCACCCCGTCACCGCCACGGTGCTCGAGGTCGACCGTTACCGCCCCACCCCCGCGCTCCGTCGCCGGCTGGCGGCCCGCGACGTGCGGTGCCGGTTCCCGGGATGCCGCCAGCCCGCGCACCGCTGTCAGGTGGACCACAATCACGATCACGCGAAAGGCGGCCGCACCTCGCTCGGCAACCTCGCGCACCTCTGCCTCCGCCACCACACCCTGAAGACCGTGACCCCCTGGACGGCGGAGCAGAGGCCCGACGGCAGCCTCCTCTGGACGAGCCCGCTGGGACGGACGGTCACCGACCACCCCGAGACGACCGTCGCCTTCATCCCCGACCCCGATCCGCCGCCGTTCTGACTGGGAGCGGAAGGGATGCCACCGGGCCGGCCCCGGCGATCTACCGCCTGACGCGGTCCCCCGCGGACCGCGGCGGCGCGACCGCGACGTCGAGCGGGTCGAGACCGCGCAGCGACGTCCAGATGAGCTCCTCGCCCTTCGCGGCATGCTGCGACGCGCGCACGGCCCGCTCGTCGGCCCAGGAGTTCAGCACGTGCCCGCTGTGCCCGCGCACGTGCTCGAGCACGACGTCCGGGAGCCCCGCCGCGCGACGCGCGTCCCGCGCGGCGATCAGCGCCTCGAGGATCCCGCGATTGGCCACCGGCTTCTTCGCGCTGGTCACCCAGCCGCGGCGGCGGTGGCCGTCCATCCACGAGGAGTACGTGTCGATCGCGTACTTCGAGTCGGCCTGCACCACGAGCTCCCGCACATCGGAGTGGTCGGTGATCGCGTAGAGCAGCCCGAGCAGCTCGCCGATGTTGTTCGTGCCCTCGGGGATCGACCCGGCCGCCCAGTGCCCGTCCTCGCCGACCCACGCCCACCCCGCCGGACCCGGGTTGCCCTTGCAGGCACCGTCGGTCGCGACGACGTAGCGGTCGGTACGGGAGGCGGCGGTCTCGCTCATCCCTCCAGTCTCTCCCGGCGCCGCCCCGTCAGCGAACCGCGACGGCCGACCGGGCCAAACGGCGGGTGAATTCCTCCTCGCCGCACAGCGCGATGGCGTGCCCGCGACCGGGCGGTCCTCCGGCGGCAGGCCAGGCTGACGTGGCCCACGCCCGTCGACGAAAGCGAACCATGTCTCTTCCCGACTCCCCCGACTCGCCCGACTCCCCCGCGCCCGCCGGTCTTTCCCGCGGCGCCCGCCTCGTCCTCGTCCTCGGCGGTCTCGTCACCGCCGGCGCCCTCGTTTTCCTCGGCGCGACGCTCCTCGGCCCCCCGTCCATCGAGGAGGACGACGCCGCCGCGACCGCGCAGCTCCAGGCGTGGAAGACGACGTTCGAGACCTACCGCGAGCAGAACGGCGCCTTCCCCGAGCTGCCCGACGGCGGCTACTGCCTCGGCACCGGCTACCCTGTCGGCACCGGCGGCACCGCGAACTGCCGCGACTACCGGGGGGAGTCGTTCTACACCGAGGAGGCGAGCGCCCCCCTCCGCGAGGCGCTCGGCACCGTCGGTGACCTGCCCACCGGGATCGGACAGGCCGTGAACGGCACCGTCGGACCGTGGGTTCTGTATCAGCCGGACCGCATCGACCTCCTCACGGCGGAGCAGGACTTCTGCGCCGAGCCCGCGACGGACGTCTGGTCCGACGACAAGGGCCGTCACGTCTGCATGATCAGCCTCGACCGCTGACGCCGCCCGTCCCCGACAGGCGGCGTCAGCGGGCCGGGATCAGCGCTCGCCGCCGCTCTCGGCCTTCTTCGACCCCGCCTCGAGCACGTCGCCGGCCGGGAGCTCCTGGTGCCCGCCGAACTGCAGGCGCATCGCCGAGAGCACCTGGTTGGCGAAGTGGTCCTCACCGCGGGAGGCGAACCGCTCGAACAGGGACGCCGCCAGCACCGGCGCCGGGACACCCGTGTCGACCGCGGCCTTCACCGTCCACCGGCCCTCGCCCGAGTCGGACACGCGGCCGGCCAGCCCGTCGAGGGTCGGGTTCTGCGCCAGCGCCGCAGCGGTGAGGTCCAGCAGCCAGGACGAGATGACCGAGCCCCGGCGCCACAGCTCCGACACCTTCGCCGTGTCGATGTCGAACTGATAGAACTCCGGCTCCTCGAGCGGGGCGACCTCGGCCGAGTGCTCGCCCTGCCGCAGGCCGGCGTCGGCGTTGTGCAGGATGTTCAGCCCCTCGGCGAGCGCGGCCATGATGCCGTACTCGATGCCGTTGTGCACCATCTTCACGAAGTGACCGGCACCGGACGGGCCGCAGTGCAGGTAGCCGCTCTCCTCGGGCGTGATCTCGCCGGTGCGGCCGGGCGTGCGCTCGACCCCGCCCGGACCGGGGGCGATGGTGCGCAGCACCGGCTCCAGGTGCGACACGGCCTCGTCGTGACCGCCGACCATGAGGCAGTACCCGCGCTCGAGACCGAACACCCCGCCGCTCGTACCGACGTCGACGTAGTGGATGCCGCTGTCGTTCAGCGCCGCCGCGCGCCGAACGTCGTCGCGGTAGTTCGAGTTGCCGCCGTCGATGATGATGTCGCCGGCCTCGAGCACCTCCGCGACCTGGTCGACCACGGATCCGGTCAGCCCCGCAGGGATCATGAGCCACACGGCACGCGGCTTCTCCAGCTTCGCGGCGAGGTCGGCGATGCTGTCCGCACCGGTCGCCCCCTCCGCGACGAGCCCCGCCACCGCGTCGCTGTTGACGTCGTACACGACGCAGTCGTGCCCGTCCTTCATGAGTCTCCGGACGATGTTGGCGCCCATCCGTCCGAGTCCGACCATGGCGATCTGCATCCGTACCCCGTTCGTCGCTCGGGGCGGGCGTCTCCCGTCCCGCAGGCGAGTCTAGGAGCGCCGCCGGATCCCGCGGAGGGGGTGGCGCGTCACCTCTCGAAGTCCTCCGGATCCACGTCGTCGAGGAACCGCCGGAACTCCTCCACCCGCTCCTCGTCGTCGCCCTCCTCGACCTGTACGGCCTCGTCGGGCACGCCGGCCTCCGCCATGACGTCGTCGGCCACGAAGATGTCGGCCTTCACGCGTGACGCGAGGGCGATGGCATCCGAGGGTCGGGAATCGAGGACCCGGATGCCGCCCGGTGTGGCGATCGTGATCTCGGCGTAGAACGTGCCCTGCGCGATGCGCGTCACGTCCACCCGCTCGACCGTCGTCCCCACCTCGCGCAGCAGGGACGTCATGAGGTCGTGGGCGAGCGGCCGCGGCACCTCCGTGCCCTCGACGGCGACGAGGATCGACATGGCCTCCTGGCCACCGATCCACACCGGCAGCACACGCCCCTCGCCGGGCTCGTCGTGCACGGGCTTGAGCAGGATGACGTGCTGCTGAGACGGGTCGAGGGCGACACCGACCACGCGGACCTGCACCACCGCCCACCTCCTTCGACCGCTGCGGGTGAACTGCCAGGTTACGTCGCTCGACGGATCTCCCGCAGGGGTATCTCGATCGGCAGGCCGATGTGCTTCACCCACCCGGCCGACGACCGGGGCGTCATCGGGTTGCGACGGTGTTGTGGTCCCGTTGCACCCGAAGGAGACATCATGCACATCACCCGCACCGCTCTCGCGCTCGCCGCGTCCACCGCCGCCCTCCTGCTCCTGGCCGGCTGCACGTCCGCCGCACCCGCGTCCTCGTCGGACGGGTCCGCCCCCGCGACCTCCCCGCTGGGCACGTACCTCGACGCCATGTACGGCCTCAGCGGCAGCCCCGACGAGCAGAAGGCGACCGAGGATGCCGAACAGGCGGAGGTCCAGGGACGCATCGCGTCCTGCATGGCCCAGCAGGGCTTCACCTACCGGCCGCAGACCCGCTCCTACCGCGACCTGGCGGGCGGTGACGCCGAATGGAAGCCGAATGACCGTGACTGGGTCGCCCAGTGGGGCTACGGCGCCGTGGACTACCCCGGCGACACCGGCTCCGCCCCCGAGAAAACGGACCCCAACGCGGCGTACCTCGAGACGCTGTCCTCGTCGGAGCGCGCCGCCTGGGAGACGGCGCTGTACGGCTCCGCGTCGGGCGAGGGCAGCACGGGGTCCGACGAGCGCCTCGCCGAGGCCGGCGGCTGCTGGGGCCAGGCGACCGAGGAGGCGTCCTCCGACCCGCTCTCGACGGACCAGTTCGCCCCGCTGCTCGACGCCATGAACCAGTTCGAGGAGCAGCAGGCACGCTGGCCCGGCCAAGCCCAGCTCGACGCGGAGTGGTCGGCCTGCATGGCGGAGGCGGGCCGCTCCGGCATCCCGTCGCCCCGCGACGCGCAGGACCGGATCTTCACGCAAGTCAGCGACCTGGCCAAGAAGGACAAGGGCTCCGAGAAGAGCTCCTCGACCGCGCGCACCCCCGAGATGGATGCCATGAAGAAGACCGAGGTCGAGATGGCCCTCGCGGACCTGGACTGCCGGCAGAAGACCGATTACGACGCCCGCGCGGAGAAGGTGCGCTGGGCCGCCGAGGAGCAGTTCGTCGCCGACCACAAGGCGGAGCTCGACGCGGCGAAGGCGGCGGCCGAGCAGTCGCAGGCACGCTCGTGAACGACCGGATGGAGGAGGATGCCGCCCTCCATGACCTCGGCCTGGCGGACGGCCCCGGCGAGACGGCGGAGCCACCGCCCCGGCGCTCCGTCCGGGAGCGGGTGGCCGGGTGGCGCGGGATCATCGGACGCAACCGGGCGTTGTGGATCACCACGGCCGTCGCCGTGGCATCCCTCGTCGCCGGTCTGGTCGTCGGGCGGTTCGTCGTCTCGCCGGCCGACGCCGCCGCGAGCGCCGCTGCTCCGCCCGCGGGCTTCGTGACGGTGCCGGTCGAGTCGGGCCCCCTGAGCAACGACGTCACGCTCCGCGCCGAGGTGGGGTACTCCGACCCCGTCCAGGTGCAGGTGGACACCTCGGGGCTGCAGGGCGCCGCGGTCGTCACCGGCCAGGTGCCGGCCGTCGGCGCCGAGCTCGGCCCGCTGGCCGTCGCCCTCGAGGTCGCGGGGCGCCCGGTGATCGTGCTCCCGGGAGACCTGCCCTCGTACCGGACGCTGCGGTACGGCGTCTCCGGTCCCGACGTCGCGCAGTTCAAACAGGCGATGCGCACCGTCGGCCTCGACGCCGGCGACCCCGCCGACCCCCGCTTCGACGAGCAGGCCGCGCAATCGGTCGCCGCGCTCTACACGCAGGTCGGGTACCCCGCCCCCGCCACCGATGCGGAGTCGGTGTCGTCGCTGCGCAGCGCCCAGGCGGGGGTCCGCGCCGCGGAGCAGGCCGTCGCGACGGCGCAGGGCGATCTCGCCAAGGCCGGCGCCGGAACGGGCGCCGTGGACATCCGCGAAGCCGACAACGCGGTGGCGAGCGCGCGCCGCGCCGTGGACGCCGCGCGCGCGGAGTCGCCGCAGGACGCGGGACGCATCGCGGACCTCGAGGACGCCCTGGGCCTCGCGCAGCTGCGCCGCCAGCAGCTGGATGCCCACCCCGACACGACGGCGGCGCGCGCGGCCGTCGATGCCGCCCAGAGCCAGCTCCGCGACGCGCGCGACGAGCTCATCCGCGCTCAGCAGGGCGCGCTGCCCGTCCTTCCCGCCGGCGAGCTGCTGTACCTGACGCAGCTGCCCCGCCGCGTCGACGCCGTGGAGGCTCGCCGCGGAGCGGAGCTGAAGGGCACGGCGATGACCGTCTCCGGCGCGACGGTGGCGCTGAACGGAGCCGCCGGCGATGCGGACGCCAAGCTCCTGCGCATCGGCGCCGCCGCCTCGTTCGACCTGCCCGACGGCTCCTCGCACCCCGCCACCGTCGCGGCCCTGACCCCGGGCAAGACGGCGAGCGACCGCTGGACGGTCACCCTGACGCCGGAGCCGCTGCGACCGGAGCAGCTGGCGCAGCTGCAGGGAAAGAACGTGCGCGTGAGCGTCTCGGTCGGCACGACCGACGGCGACGTGCTGCACGTTCCGGTCGCCGCACTGTCGGCGGGACCCGGCGGTGAGAGCCGCATCGAGGTCGTCGAGGGCGACCCGCGCTCCCCCGAGACGAGGACGCACCTCGTCGTCGTGGAGACCGGACTGGCCGCGGCGGGCGCGGTGGAGGTCCGGCCGGTCGACGGCGGCCTGTCACGCGGCGACCTCGTGGTGGTCGGGCGATGACCGCGGCCGCCGCGGTCATCGAGCTGCACGAGGTCACGCGCTCCTTCCCGGGACCGCCCGAGGTGCAGGCCCTGAGAGGGGTGAACCTGCGGGTGAACGAAGGAGACTACGTGTCGATCGTCGGCCCCAGCGGATCGGGCAAGTCGACCCTGCTCAACATCCTCGGCCTGCTCGACCGCCCGACCGTGGGCGCATACGTCCTGGCCGGCGAGGACACCGGTGCACTGACGGAGGACGAGCGCGCCGCCGTCCGGGCGCGCAAGCTCGGCTTCGTGTTCCAGTCGTTCCACCTCATGCCCCGTCGCACCGTCCTCGAGAACGTCTCGCTGCCGATGCTCTACAGCGGTGCCCCGCGCGCCGAACGCGAGCCCCGGGCGCGGGAGGCGTTGCACAGGGTCGGGCTGTCGCACCGTGTGGACTTCCGCCCCGGCGTGCTCTCCGGAGGAGAGCGGCAGCGCGTCGCCGTGGCCCGCGCCGTGGTGACCCGCCCCCGCGTCCTCCTCGCGGACGAGCCGACCGGCAACCTCGACCGGCACATCACCGGGGAGATCATGACCCTCTTCGAGGAGCTGAACGCCGACGGCCTCACACTCATCGTCATCACGCACGACCAGCACGTCGCCGACCGGGCCCGCCGGACCATCCGCATCGCCGACGGCCGCATGCAGGAGCTGACATGAGCATCGCGCCCGTTCCCCGCGCCGACCGGTTCGGCGTCGGCGACCTCCTCGCCGAGGCCACCGCCGACATCGGCGCCCGGCCGGGGCGTCTGCTCATGACCCTCGCCGGCACCGTCCTCGGCATCGGCGCGCTCGTGGCCACGGCCGGGTTCTCTCAGACGGCGTCGGGCCAGATCGCCCGGCAGTTCGACGCGGTCGCGGCCACGCAGATCGTCGTCAAGCCCGCCACGGCGGCGACCGCCGGCGGCAGGTCGGTGGCCACGACGAAGCTGCCGTGGGACGCGGTCGACCGTCTCGAACGCCTCGCGGGCGTCGAGGCGGCGAGCCTGCTGACGCGCGTCGACCGGGAGAAGGGCACGATCACCGCCGTGTCGGTCACGGACCCGTCCGCTCCGGTCACCGTCCCGCCGCCGCTCTACGCCGCGTCCGGGGAGCTGCTGCAGACGGTCGGCGGGCACCTCGTCACGGGGCGCTCCTTCGACGAGGGCCACGACGCCCGGCACGACCGCGTCGCGCTGCTCGGAGCCCACGCCGCCGAGTCGCTCGGCGTCACGCGGATCGACACGCAGCCGTCGATCTTCGTCGACGGCATCAGCTACGCCGTGGTGGGCGTCTTCGACGAGGTCGAACGGTCCGGAGAGCTGCTGGACGGCGTCATCGTCCCCACCGGCAGCGCTCGCGCGGACTTCGCCCTGAGCGCCCCGGGCGACGTGCGCGCGAGGATCGCGGTCGGCGCCGGACCGCTACTGCGCGCGCAGGTCCCCCTGGCCATCGCCCCCGACGATCCGGGGTCGATCGAGGTGGGCGCCCCCGCCGCCCGCAGCGACCTCAGCAGCAGCGTGCAGTCCGACCTCGGCGTGGTGTTCTTCGTCCTGGGGCTCATCGTCCTGCTCGCCGGCGGCCTCGGCATCGCCAACGTCACGATGCTGTCGGTCATGGAACGGGTGGGCGAGATCGGCCTCCGTCGGGCCCTCGGCGCCACCCGTCGGCAGATCGGCGGCCAGTTCGTCGTCGAGTCGGTGGTGATCGGCCTGCTGGGCGGTCTCATCGGGTCCTCGGTCGGCGTGTTCGCCGTGGTGGCACTGTCGATCGCGCAGGGCTGGACACCGGTGCTCGACCCGCTGGTCGCCGTGGGCGGCGCGCTGCTGGGCGCCCTCGTGGGGCTGGGGGCGGGCGGCATCCCGAGCCGTCGAGCCGCGCGCATCGAACCGGTGGTCGCCCTGCGGGGCGCGTGAATCACCAGCCGTGGGCGTTGAACCACGCGCGTCGGCGGTCCGCGTCGGCGCGCGTGGCGTCGCCGCGCCAGGAGTCGTGCTCCGCCAGCCGTCCGTCGTCGGTCAGCGGGGCGAACGCCCAGCACACCGGGCAGAGGGCGCGGCCGTCCGGGAACCCGTCCTCCAGTCGCGCGGCCGGCTCCGCAGGGGAACCGGAGCCGGGGCAGAGCGGCGGGTCCGCCTGGACGTCGCTCCACATGAGCGATCCGCCGCGTCGGTGGTGCAGGCCGCGGTGGTCCTTCTCGCGGGTGCAGATCTCTCCGCGACGCCGGCTGAGGCACAGGCGGCGGGCGGCACCGGGCAGAGCGGCGAGAGAACGTGTCACACGACGATTCTCTCCT
>VGAV01000054.1 GCA_016870695.1 Actinomycetota bacterium
GCACGCAGAGCGCGGGGCCCGGCGTACATCTGCGCCAACTCAGCGCCCAGAGCTCCAATGACTTGCCCCATATGCACGCAGAGCGCGGGGCGCGGCGTACATCTGCGCCAACTCAGCGCCGAAGCCCCTCGCCAAGACTCAGCGCGGAGGGAACCACTCGCGGGGTCAGCGCTCGGGACGGGACTCCGACCCGATCGAGCCGCCCTCCTCGGTGCGGTGCTGCAGCTCGTCCACGTAGAGGGAGCCCTCGTCGGTCGTGCGGTTGCGATACGCGGCCCGTCCGACCATGTGCGCGGCGAGCGGCGCCGTCGCGAACTGGATGAGGATCACCGGGATGCCGAAGGCGAGCGCCTCCCACGTGCGGAGCGAGAGCACCACGGCGACGACGATGAGCAGCACCCCGAGCACCTGCGGCTTGGTCGCCGCGTGCAGGCGGGTGGGCACGTCGCGCCACCGCAGCAGACCGAGCGTCGCGGTCAGGCAGAGAAGAGCGCCGATCAGCACCAGGACCAGGGCGATCGTGTCGAACACGGCATCCAGTCCGGTCATCTCGGGTTCTCCTTCCGGGCGACGAACCGGGCGACGGCGATCGAGCCGAAGACTCCCACGGCGGCGATGATGAGCATCGCCGGCAGCGACCGGGTGTGGTGGTTGATGACCATGTCCGCCCCGAGGATGCAGAGCACCTCGGTGAGCAGCACGTCGGCGGCGACGGCGCGGTCGAGGATCGACGGTCCGAGGACCATGCGGATGAGCGCCAGCACCGCGGCGACGGCGAAGACGACGAGGATGACGATGGTGAGCGCGGTCATAGGAGCGTCCGTCCGTCGCGAGGGGACTGCGCCGCGTGGTGGGCGTCGGCGTCGGCCGCGGCGATGTCGGCGCGGAGGACGGCCAACTGCTCCCTCGACCCGACGGCACGGGTGATGCGGGCCTCCCAGCCGAGCACGATCCGCCGCTGGTGGTCGGCGTCCTCCGCGGAGCGCACCCCGATCGTGTGCAGATAAAGGGTGCGGGCCTCGCGGTCCACGTCGACGATGAGGGACCCCGGGATGAGGGATGCCGTGACGGCCGTGTGCGCCATGATGACGTCGTCGTTCACCCGCAGGGGCACGGCGATGATCGCCGCTCCGGGCTGCCGGCGGAAGTCGAGCACCTGCAGCGCGACAATGAGCGAGCCGCGGACGACCGCCCCGAGGAACGTGACCACGAAGATGAGGCCGTACCAGAGGTTCACCCTCCCCGACAGCTCGACGGGCGGCAGGCGGAAGACGCGCGTGACGAAGATCGCGGCCACGAGACCGGTGAGGAACGCGAGCCAGGTGAACTGCCCCCACAAAAGCATCCACAGGGCGACGAGCCACACGAGGAACGGCAGCTGGTGCAGGAACAGCGACATCTGGGACCGGCGCGACGGGCTCATTCGGCCCCCTCGTCCTGCAGCTGCACGAGGGTGACGCCCTCGGTGATGCGCTCACCCGCGCGCAGACAGGCATCGAGGAGCGGCCCGGCGAAGACCGTCAGCGCGATCGTCACCGTGACCATGCCCGCCGTGGCGAGCGTCATGATGCGCGGGATCGTGCGCTTCTCGGTGGAGATGCCGGCCGCGGGGGCGTTGCCGAGGTAGGCGATGCGCTCGACGGTCTCGGGCGAGTCCTCCTGCTCGCGCCAGAACGACAGGTTCCAGGCCCGCATGAGCGCGTAGAGCGTGAGGATCGAGGTCACGACGCCGCCGACGATGAGCACCATCATCACCGGCGTCCCGATCTGGGCCGCCGCGTCGAAGAGCGCGTACTTGCCGATGAAGCCGGAGAACGGCGGCAGGCCCCCGAGATTGATCGCCGGGATGAAGTACAGCACCGCCAGCAGCGGCGCGCCCCGCATGAGGCCCTTCACCTTGAGGATCGAGGTGCTCCCCGCCCGGCGCTCGATGAGGCCGACCGCGAGGAACAGCGTCGTCTGCACGATGATGTGGTGGACGATGTAGTAGATCGTCGCCCCGACTGCGAGCGGCGTGTTGATGGCCAGCCCGAAGATCATGTAGCCGATGTGGCTGACGAGAGTGAACGACAGGATCCGCTTGAGCTCGGCCTGGGCCACCGCTCCGAGGATCCCGACGATCATCGTCGCCAGCGCGACCATCATCAGCAGGAAGTTCAGGTCGTTCGAGACGAACAGCTGCGTCTCGGTACGGATGATGGCGTAGACGCCGACCTTGGTGAGCAGGCCGGCGAAGACGGCGGTCACCGGCGCCGGAGCGGTGGGGTACGAGTCCGGCAGCCAGAACGACAGCGGGAAGACGGCCGCCTTGATCGCGAAGGCGAGCAGCAGCATGAGGTGCAGGATCGTCTGCGTGTCCTGCGGCAGCTGCGCCATGCGCTCGGAGATCTGCACCATGTTGACGGTGCCGAGTGCGCCGTAGACCATCGCGATCGCGGCGAGGAACAGGATCGATGACACCAGCGACACGACGATGTACACGACGCCGGCGCGGATGCGCTGCTCGGTGCTGCCGAGGGTGATCAGCACGTACGACGCCACGAGCAGGATCTCGAACCCGACGTACAGGTTGAACAGGTCGCCCGCGATGAAGGCGTTGAAGATGCCCGCGCCGAGGATGAGGTACGCCGGATAGAAGATCGAGACCGGGGTGTCCTCGTCGTTGTCGGCGGCGCCCTGCCCGATGGAGAAGAGGAGGACCGCCAGCAGGACCACGGCGGTCACGACCACCAGCAGCGCCGCGAGCACGTCGACGTACAGCACGATTCCGAGCGGGATGTCCCATCCCGCGAGTGCGACCGCGATGGGCCCGCTCGTGTCGACGGTCACGAGCAGGACGGCGCCCAGCACGAGCACCGCGGACAGCGACGCGACCGACACGACGATCTGCGTCTTCTTGCGCCGGCCGAAGATGAGGTTGATGGCCGCGCCGAGCAGCGGGATGCCGACGAGCAGGGGGACGAGCGCGCTCACGAGCGGTCACCGTCCTCTCGTCCGTCCGCGGACCCGGCGCCGTCGTCGGTCTGGGGAGGGGGGGATGCCGCCCCGTCCGAGCCGCGGCGGACGCCCGGGCCGTCGCGGCGCACGGCGACGCGGTCGACGGGTGCGTCGTCGACCAGCGACGACAGGTCGCCCTGGTGGAGCACGCGGATGGGCGAGGCGACGTCCCCGACGAAGTCGGTCGTCACGTCCTCGTCGTCGGAACGGGACTCCTCGTCCATGGCGTCCTCGGGCTCGCCGGCCGTGCGCTCGCGCAGGGCCACGTCCTCGGCGTCGTCGACGACGGTGTCGGCCTGGCCCAGCTGCCAGGAGCGGTAGATCAGTGCAAGCAGGAACGCCGAGATGCCGAACGTGATCACGATGGCCGTGAGCGTCAGCGCCTGCGGCAGTGCGTCCGACATCTCCGCGGCATCCGTCTCCCCTCCGTCGTAGAACGGGGCAATTCCCGGTCGACCCATGACGATGAGCAGCAGGAGGTTGGCGGCGTTGCCGAGCAGCAGGAAGCCGATGAGCACGCGCGTGAGGCTGCGCTCGAGCATGGCGTAGACGCCGCAGGCGAACAGCACGCCCATCACGATGACGAGGACCAGGGAGATGCTCATGGGGCGGCCATCTCCGCATCCTCGGGCAGCTGCGACTGCCGGTCGACCTCGGCGCCCAGGCTGCGGAGCACGTCGAGCACGAGCCCGATCACGACGAGGTACACCCCGACGTCGAAGATGGTGCTGGTGACGAACTCCCAATGACCGATGAGCGGCAGCTCCCCTTCGAAGGTGAAGCTCTGCAGCGGGGCGTAGCCGAAGAAGATCGGAACGATCGCGCAGAGGACGGCGATGGACATGCCGGCACCCAGGAGGCGTCCGGCGTCCGTGGGTGCGGCGGCGCCGAGCTCCCAGCGCCCGCCCGCGATGTAGCGCATGACGAGGGCCATGCCCGCGACGAGACCGCCCGCGAAGCCGCCGCCGGGGAGGTTGTGGCCGGCGAAGAGCAGGTAGAGCGACACGACCATGATCGAGTGGAAGAGCACCCGGATGATCATCTCGAGGAGGATCGAACGGTTCTCCGGCTGGACCTTCGAGCCCGACACCAGCCAGGCCCGGGGGGCGTCGGACTCGCCTTCGCGCGGTGCCCGCACCCCGCTGTCGGTCTCGATCAGGGGGCGGCGGCGCGCGAGCCCCACCACGCTCCGGGCGGTCCCCGAACGGCGGGCGAGGTTGTCGCTGCGGTCGGTGATGAAGACGAGGGATGCCACTCCGGTCGCGGCCAGAATGAGGACCGACAGCTCGCCCATCGTGTCCCACCCGCGCAGGTCGACGAGCGCGACGTTGACCACGTTCCGCCCGTGGCCGATCTCATAGGCGAGCGGCGGCCATTCGAGCGAGATCGGGAGCTCCTGTCGCGCGCCGGTCGCGACGATCGCCACGAGGGCCATGGTCGCGCCCACGCCGACACCGAGGGCGGCGCGCGCGATCGGGTTGACGGAGGCGTTGTGCTCCCCCATCCGCGCGGGCAGCCGGCGCAGGACGAGCGCGAACACGACGAGGGTGACCGTCTCGATGAGCACCTGCGTGAGCGCGAGGTCGGGGGCGCCGCTCGTCCCGAAGAGGGCGACCATGCCGAGTCCGGTGACCGAGACGAGAACGACGCCCGTGAAGCGCTTGCGCGCCCGGACCGCGAGGATGCCGGCGGCGATCATCACGGGAGCGGCGAGCAGCTGCGTCGGCGACTGCCAGGCGTCCAGCTGCGCGCGCCACTCGCGGGAGGCGAGCAGCGCCGTCCCCTCGGCGACGACGAGGACGATGAAGATCGTGCCGACGTAGAACGGCAGCGAACCACGCTGGAACCGCGCGGTGGTCCATTCCGAGGAGTGGTCGATGGCGCGCAGGACCGCGTTGTACGCGTCGTTGGCCGTGAACGGCAGCACGCGGCGGCGACGGTGCAGCTGCGTGCGGCGGACGATCCAGAAGACGAGCGCACCGAGGGCGAGCGTGCCGAGGGAGATGAACAGCGCGGGCTCGAGTCCGTGCCAGAGAGCCAGGTGGTACGGGTACTCCGGCTCGGGCACCCCGGCCGTCGCGGCGGGCAGGCCGTCGGCGTAGGGGGTGAGCCACCCGTCGACGATCGGCGCGAGGAAGCCGAGGGCGAGGGATGCCGCGGCGAGCAGCACCGGCGAGGCGAGGAAGCCAATCGGCGGGTCCGGCCAGTCCGTCCGCTCGACCCCGCGCTTGGTCCAGTAGGCGCCCCAGAGGAAGCGGATGCCGTAGGCGGCGGTGAGCGCCGAGCCCGCCACGACGCCGAAGAGGGCGACGAGACCCCACCCGGATCCCGCCGTCGCCTCGTGCCAGAGCGCGGTCAGCGCCGTCTCCTTCGCCACGAATCCGAGGGTGGGGATGACACCGGCCATCGAGGCGATCGCGATGAAGGACGCCGTCGCCATGACGGGCGCCTGGCGGCCGAGGCCGGAGAGCTCGCCGATGTCGCGCGTGGACAGCTGACGGTCGATGACGCCGACGACGAGGAACAGGCACGACTTGAACAGCGCGTGGCTGAGGAGGAGGGCGACGCCGGCGAGGGCGGCATCCCGGGTCCCGTACCCGAGCATCACGATCAGGAATCCGAGCTGGCTCACCGTGCCGAACGCGAGGATGCGCTTGAGGTCGCGCTCGCGCAGCGCCTGGAACCCGCCGAGCAGCATCGTGAAGACGCCGAGCGAGATGAGCACGGGCCGCCAGAACGGCGTATCGGCGAACGCCGGCGACAGTCGCGCGACGAGGTAGATGCCGGCCTTCACCATGGCCGCGGCGTGGAGGTAGGCGCTCACCGGGGTCGGAGCCGCCATCGCGCCGGGGAGCCAGAAGTGGAAGGGGAAGATGGCCGACTTGCTCAGCGCGCCGACGAGCAGCAGCAGCACCGCGATGTCGACGACCGCGCCGGTCGGCGGGTCCGCGAGGACCGCGGAGATGCTCGAGGTCCCCGCCTGCACGACGAGCAGCACGACGCCGATCAGCATGACGAGCCCGCCGAGGGTCGTGACCAGGAGCGCCTGCAGGGCGGCACGGCGACTGGCGGCACGCGCGTGGTAATAGCCGATGAGCAGATAGGAGAGGACGCTCGTGGCCTCCCACAGCATCACGAGGACCACGAGGTCGTCGGTCAGCACGAGCCCGTACATCGCCCCCGCGAAGGCCAGCAGGACGGCCGAGAACTGCCCGACCCCGTTCGTCTTGCCGCGGAAATACCAGCGGCAGTAGAGCATGACCAGGGCGCCGACGCCCGTGACCACCAGGGTCAGCAGCCACCCGAGGACGTCCATCCGCATTGAGAGAGAGACGCCGATCGCCGGGATCCACTCGTATTCCTCGAACGGAATCGACCCCCCGAAGACCGCCGGCGCCAGGACGATGGCGTGGGCGAACGCGAGCAGGGGCAGGATCGCGGCGACGTAGAAGGCGCGAGCGCCGATCTTCGCGACGAGAATCGGCAGGAGGAGGGGGACGAGCGCGAACGCGCCGAGGAACGCCAGCAAGGTGGGCCTCCTCGGGGTCGACGGGCGGATGCCCGGGCTCTCGGGGTGTCGCTTTATTCTACGGGAGGCATCCGTCGCCCATGACGCCGGATCTCACGTGGTAGGGGGCGGGGCGCTCGTCGTCCCGGCCCGGAACGTGCAGACGAGGTGGAGACCGGAGGGCTCGCCGTCCTCGAGCATGGCGGCGACCGCATCGCCCGCGGCTCGCCCCTTCGCCGTCGCCGGCTGGACCAGCGTCGTCAGCACGTGCGGGGCGAGGCCGTCCACCACGACGCCGTCGAAGCCGGTGACGCTGACGTCCCGGGGGACCTCGAGCCCCGCCTCCTCGGCCGCGCGGATGACGCCGGCCGCGAGGAGGTCGCTCTGCGCGATGACCGCGGTGGGACGCCGCTCCGGGTCGGCGAAGAGCGTGCGGCCCGCGATGGCGCCCTCGTCGATCGAGCTCGTCGCCGCGGCGAGCGCCGGGGCGTCGGGGAAGACGTCGCGCGCTCCCGCGAGCCGGTCGGCCGTCACGTCGACCCGGACCTCCGCGTCGTCGGCGATCCAGCCCCGGCGGCGTCCGGCGTCGGCGGGGAGCGTGACCAGAGCGACGTCGCGGTGGCCGAGCTCGGCGATGTGGCGGGCAGCCTCGCGCTGGGCCTCGCGGTTGTCCAGCAGGACCCGCGGGATCCCCTCACCGGCATCCCCTTCGACGACGACGACCGGGATGCCGCGGGCCCGCACGACCGCGAGGGAGTCGCGCATCCGCGGGCTGCAGCCGATCAGCACCGCCGCGTCGATCGGCGCCGTGTGGAGGGAGGGCTCGCTGACGGTCTCGCCGTCGTCGCGCAGCAGCAGCAGGGCGGCGCCGAGGCGGGACACGCCGTCGGCGAGGCCATCCATCATGTGCGTGGTGACCGGGTCGAGGAAGGCCGTCCCGAGGTGCTGATCGAACACGACGCCGACGATGCCGGAGCGTCCCCGGCGGAGCGAGGCGGCACGGGGGTCCGGCCCGGTGTAGCCGAGCGCCTGGGCCGCGGCGAGAACCCGGGTCCGGGTGGCCTCGGACGTCGGCGTCTTTCCACTGAACACCACCGAGGCGGTCGACAACGAGACGCCGGCCTCGCGGGCCACGTCCGAGATGGTCGCTCGGCGGGTGCTCACCCCCCGAGGGTACCCCGCGGCACGCCGCGGAACGAATCGATTCGATCGACGCCGAAACGATTCGGTACCATGGCCGCATGGACACCACGCTGACGCGCTCCCAGCTCATCCGCTGGCACGTCGCCATCTGCGCGATCTTCCTCGCCAGCGGGCTGAGCATCGCCACCTGGGCGTCGCGCGTGCCCGCCATCCGCGAGTCCCTCGGCATCGAGAACTCGGGCGTCGGACTGCTGCTGCTCGGGATGGGGGTGGCATCCATCACCGGTCTCTCCATCGCGCCCGCCGTGATGGCGCGGATCGGCGTGCGTCGCGGCATGCTCGCCGCGCTCGTCCTCGTCGGCGTCGGCGTGATCGTCGTCGGCATCGGGTCGGACGTCGTCCAGCTCTTCGGCGTCGCCCTCATCGGACTGGCCGTCTTCGGCTTCGGCAATGGCGCGGTCGACGTGATGATGAACGTCGAGGGAGCCGCACTCGAGAAGACCACCGGCCGCACGATCATGCCGCTGCTGCACGCCTTCTTCAGCTTCGGCACGGTCGTCGGCGCCGGCCTCGGTTTCGTCGCGGTGAGCCTGCAGATCTCCGTCCTCGCGCACTGCACGGCGATCGGACTGGTCATCCTCGCCGTCGCCCTGATCGCCGTCGCGAACGTCCCTGTGCGGGAGGGGACGATGGATGCCGCCTCCCCGGCCGAGCGCGCGCACTGGCGCGAGCGGCTGCACGCGTCGCTGGCCGCCTGGCGCGAGCCCCGCACCTACACGCTCGGCGTCATCATGCTCGGGATGGCGTTCGCGGAGGGGAGCGCGAACGACTGGCTGCCCTCGGCCGTCGTCTTCGGACACGGCGCCCCGGAGGAGGCGGGCCCCGCGGTGCTCGCCGTCTTCTCCGTCGCGATGACGGTCGGCCGCATCCTGGGCGGACCGGTCGTGGACCGCTTCGGCCGGGTCGTCGTCCTCCGGGTCCTCGCCGCCACCGCCGCGGGCGGCCTGCTGCTGTTCATCCTCGCGCCCTTCGGTCCGCTCGTCTTCATCGGTGCCGCCCTGTGGGGCCTGGGCGCCTCCCTCGGCTTCCCCATCGGCATGTCGGCCGCCGCCGACGACCCGGCCAAGGCCGCCTCGCGCGTCGCCGCCGCCGCCACGATCGGCTACGTCGCGTTCCTCTGCGGCCCGCCCGTGCTCGGCTGGATCGGCGACCACATCGGCCTGCTGCCGACGCTGCTCATCGTGGTCGTGCTGATCGTGGCATCCGGTCTCTTCTCCGGCGCCGCGCGGCCGCTCCCCGTCGAGAAGCCGACGACGGCCCAGCCCGTCCGGCGCGATTAGGCTCGTCGGGTGCGCCTCGTCATCGCCCGCTGCTCCGTGGATTACACCGGCCGCCTCAACGCCCACCTGCCCCTGGCCACCCGGCTGCTGGTGCACAAGGGCGACGGTTCGCTGCTGGTGCACTCCGACGGCGGCTCCTACAAGCCGCTCAACTGGATGAGCCCGCCGTGCGCGCTGACCGTCGAGCAGCCCGATGCGACCGACGTCGAGGACGGCGTCGTCGAGCGCTGGCGCGTCACGCACGCGAAGAGCGGCGACGCGCTGCTGGTCCGCATCCACGAGGTCATCCACGACACGTCGCACGAGCTGGGCGTCGACCCGGGTCTCATCAAGGACGGCGTCGAGGCCGATCTGCAGCGCCTGCTCGCCGAGCAGGTGTCGGTGGTCGGCGACGGTCTGACGCTGGTCCGCCGCGAGTACCCGACCGCGATCGGGCCCGTCGACCTGCTCCTGCGCGATGACGACGGCGGCACGGTGGCGATCGAGGTCAAGCGCCGCGGCGACATCGACGGTGTCGAGCAGCTCACCCGCTACCTCGAGCTGCTGAATCGCGACCCCCTGCTCGCCCCCGTCAGCGGGGTCTTCGCGGCGCAGGAGATCAAGCCGCAGGCGCGGGTGCTCGCGACGGACCGCGGCATCCGGTGCCTCACCCTCGACTACGACGAGATGAAGGGCGTCGACTCGGGCGCCCCCCGCCTCTTCTGACGCGCCCCGGCGGACGGCGCCCCGCGCGGCGGGCCGGACGCGGCGGCGGGTAGCGTGGGGTCCATGGCTGAGCGCTCCCCCTGGTCGTGCGTCCTCTGGGACGTGGACGGCACCCTCGTCGACGCGTCGGAGGGCATCCTCCGTCGGCTGACGATCACCCTCGAGCACTTCGGACGCACCGCACCGCGCCGCGACGAGCTGTCGCGCTGGATCGGCCCGCCGATGTTCGAGTCGTTCCAGGAGAACGTCGGGATGACGCCGGAGGAGGCCACCGAGGCCGTCGCGTTCTACCGCGGCCTCAACAAGAAGGAGGGCTACACAGTCAGCGCCCAGCTCTACCCCGGGGTGGGCGAGATCGTGCGCGACCTGCATGCCGCCGGCGTGCCGCAGTCCACCGCCAGCTCCAAGCCCGAGGTGCAGGTCGTGGCCCTCATGGAGCACTTCGGACTCGCTCCGGTGCTCGAGGCCATGGTGGGCGCCACCCCCGACGAGCGGACGTTGAGCGCGAAGTCGGACATCGTCAAGGAGGCCCTCCGGCGTCTGGACGCCGCCGGCCACGACGTCTCCCGTCCCGTCCTCATCGGCGACCGCCACCACGACGTGGAGGGCGGCGCCATCGCGGGCGTCCCCGTCGTCTTCGTCCGCTGGGGCTTCAGCTGGCCGCACGAGGCG
>VGAV01000055.1 GCA_016870695.1 Actinomycetota bacterium
GCCGCCGGCATGGCCATCTCGGCGGTGGCCATCGCGGCCAAGGTCGTCGACGTCTCGCCGTTCTCCACCAACGGCGCTCTCGTCCTCGCCAATGCGCAGAACGTCGACCCGGCGGCGTTCTACCAGCGCATCCTGCGCTACTCCGGCGTGATCGTACTCGTCGGACCGCCCCTGGCATGGATCACGCTCGTCGTGCCGTTCTCGGGCGCGGCAGGCTAAAGGTATTAGGCTATAACCTATGGGGTGTAGCATTCGGGAATGGCCCGAGCACCTCTGAACGAGAACGCGATCGTCGGCGCCGCCGCCGGTCTCGCCGATACGGCGGGGCTGGCGGCGGTGACGTTGTCGGAGGTGGCACGGATCCTCTCCGTCCGCACGCCGAGCCTGTACGGTCACGTCCGCGACCTCGCCGCGCTGCGGGACGGCCTCACGATCCTGGCGCTGGGCGAGCTGGCCGATCGGGTCGGCGAGGCGATCGCGGGTCGGGCCGGTCTCGATGCCCTGCGCGGGCTCTGCGAGGCGCACCGCGGCTACGCGCGGGATCACCCCGGCCGGTGGGAGGCGCTGCAGCGCCGGGCCGGCGCCGCGGTGGTCCGCAGCGATGCGGCCCTCCATGCCGGTCGCGGCATGCTCGCGGTCCTGCGCGGGTACGACATCGCGGAAGGCGACCAGGTGCACGCGGTCCGCGTTGTCGCCGCCGCGATCAACGGCTTCGTCGAGCTTGAGCACGTCGGGAGCTTCGCGCACAGCGACCCGCCCGCCGACGACAGCTGGGACGTCCTGATCCTGCAGCTCGACGCCCTGCTGCGCCGGTGGAACCGCACGACCGCGGAGGGGACCGCATGATCGACATCGCCCTCACCCCCGACCTCCTGCACGGCGGTGCGGAGACGGAGCAGCGAGAGAGCGGCATCCTGCTCCACCGTCTCCCGCAGCCCTACCGCTCGCGCGAGGCGGACGATCAGCTCCGTCTCATGGAGGTGCAGCCGTCGGGCGTCCGCCTCAGCCTCCGCACGGCGGCGACCGTCGTCGAGCTCGCGCTGCGCCCCACCCGCGTCGCCTATCGAGGGTTCGCGCGGGCGCGGGGTGCCGTCGACGTGACCGTCGACCACCGGCCCGTCGCGTCGATCCCCCTCGTCGCCGGCGACCTGCTCGAGCTCGACCTCGCCGCGGGCACGCGCACGCCCGTGCCGGACTGAGCCTCTACGGACCGGAGGATGCGGACCGGATGCCGCTCCCCGACGGGCTGCATCCGGACGCTCAGACGCACGCGATGATCGGCGAGCGGTTCGCCGCGCGGGTGTTCGCCGCGGGCGGCCCGTTCGCCACGCCCGCTCCGTCGACGAGCGGCTGACGGCGGCGGACCGCCGCCCGCCCGGGTCAGCCGCGCGCGTCCGTCTTCATCGTCGGGCAGTCGCCACCCGGCGATGTCGCGCGTTCGAAATGCCAGGACTCGTTCGCGTACGTCCGGCACAGGCCCCAGCCCTGGCCGTACGCCTCCAGCCATTCCTGTGCGTCGAGGTTGCCGATGTCGACGGCCCGGCCGGTCACGTGGCTGGACGCGTCGGCCTCGGCGACGATCTCGCGCGCCGCCTCCTCGGACCCCAGCGTCGCGATGGCCTCGGTCATCAGCCAGCGCTGATACGCCTCGCTCCGCCATCCGCTGGTGATCTGGAAGCGGATGCCGTCGTCTGCGGCCATCGCCTGCGCCTCGGTCAGCGCGCGACGGAGATCGGGGTCGAGGCGGGCGATCGCGGGCGCGGACGTGTTCGAGATCGTCAGCGGCATCCCGTCGACCACGAGACCGTCGGCGACCGTGGGCGGGAAGTCGGCCCCGACGACGCCCTCGTCCGGGACGACGACGTCCGGCGCGGGTGCGGCGGACATGGAGACGGGCATCGCGCTGAGCGCCAGCGTGCCGCCGAACAGGAGCGCGCCCGCGGCGCCGAGCAGCACGAGGGCACGACGCCGACGGGTGGGACCGGGAAGGGATGCCTCGACCATGGCTCCAGTGCACGCGCGCCGGCGTTGCGACGGCGTATGCGCGACGGGATACGTCGCGGATATCACCCTCTGACGCACGGTGACGGGCGGAGGCACGGATGCCGTTCCCGATGGCCGTCGCGGGGATGCGCCGACGTCGCGATGGTGCCGCGCCCGTCCTCAGTACAGCGCGGGCGGCAGGCCGGAGGCGGCGATGTCGGCCGCAGCCGCACGCAGCTCGCGGAGGACGGCGTCGGTGTCGGCGGCCTCGACGCGCACGGTCGGGCCGCCGAGCGCCAGCGCGACGGCGATCCTCGGCGCGTGCCTGGCGGTCGCACCGAGGGGGATCGCGATCCCGCTGTTGCCGGTCTCGCGCCCTCCGTGGGAGACCGCGTGCCCCGTCTGGACGGCGTGGTCGACATCGCGCCCCAGGTCCGCCGCCGAGACCCGGCCCTCGGAGGCCGCGGCCACCGCTCCGATGAGGTCGCGACGGGCGGCGGCCGGCTCGGAGGCGAGCAGCACCATCGCGGCCGCCCCTCCCCACAGCGGCAGCTCATCGCCGACGCGCACGACATGACGTAGCGTGTGTCGACTCTGCGCCTGCCCGATGACGGTCCGGGACAGCCCGCGGCGCACGTACAGGCTGACGGTCTCGCCGGTGGCATCCGATGCCGCCCGCAGACGGTCCGTCGTCGCGTCCGGCAGGGTCCAGGACGCCGCCGCCAGGGCCCCCCAGCGGACGAGACGCGGACCGGCGCGGAGGAGTCCGTGCTGGTCCGAGGTGAGCATCCCCTCGTCGACGAGGGTCTCGACCATCCGGATGGTCGTCGTCCGGGGCAGCCCCACGCGTCGCGCCAGAGCCGCGATCGACAGTGCGGTGGTCTCGGAGTCGAAAGCGTCGATGACGGCCAAGGCCCTGCTGACGGCGCGCACGCCGCCCTCGGGGCGGGGGGTGCGGGTTCCGGAATCCGTGTCGCTCATGTCGATCCCCCTCACCGTAGCCAGTTGTCGTACCGCGCGAGGACTGCTACCGTCTAGCGGACATCCTAGTCCGCCTGGCGGACAGTTCACGAAGGTGTGAAATGAAATCCAGAACAGTCGTCGCTCGGACGATCGGCATCGCGGTCACCGCGGTGCTCGTGTCCTTCGCCGTGGTCAACGCCAGCGGCGCCTCCGGTGAAGCGACCCCCGACAGCAACCTGACCTTCACGGTCCCGGCGGCGCCCGGCGGCGGGTGGGACCTCGCCGCGCGAGAGGCGCAGCAGGCGATGCGGGTGGAGGGTCTGTCCGGCAACGTGCAGGTCGTGAACGTCCCCGGCGCCGGCGGCACGATCGGTCTGTCGCAGTTCGTCTCGGTGCCGGGCGACCCGACGGCGCTGATGCTGACGGGGACGGTGATGGAGGGGGCCATCATCACCAACGGCTCCTCGGCGACGCTCGCCGACACCACCCCCATCGCCCGCCTGGCCAACGACTACGAGGTCGTCATCGTGCCCGCGGGCTCGCCGTTCCAGACGCTGCAGGAGTTCATCGAGGCGTGGCGCGCCGATCCGCACGGGATGGCCGTCGGCGGTGGCGGCATCGGCGGAACCGATCAGCTCCTCGCGGGGCTGCTGATGCAGGCGACCGACATCGACCCCGCCGAGCTGAACTACATCGCCTACTCCGGCGGCGGCGAGGTCCTCACATCGCTGCTCTCCCGCACGGTCGACGTCGGCATCAGCGGGTACAACGAGTTCTCTGACCAGATCGAGGCGGGGAACCTGCGCGCCCTCGGGCTGTCCGCGCAGGAGCCGATCGACGGCATCGACGTGCCGACCTTCATCGAGCAGGGCATCGACGTGGAGCTGCCGAACTGGCGCGGTGTCGTGGCCGCGCCGGGACTGTCCGAGGCCGAGCGCGACGCCCTCGTCGACATCGTGACCCGCCTGTCCGAGTCGGACGCCTGGCAGGACACGCTCCGCCGCAACTCCTGGACGGACTCGTTCTTGGCCGGCGACGACTTCGCCGCCTTCCTCGAGGAGGACCAGGCCCGTATCGCCGACATCATCGAGGAGCTCGGACTGTGATCACCACCACCTCCGCCCGTCCGGCGTCCGCGTGGCTGACACGACGGACCGGGCTCGTCGTCCCCGTCATCCTCGTCGCCGTCAGCGTCGCGCTGTTGATCGGCTCGGCGACCATGGTCGTCCCGACGACGGCGGCACCGCCCGGACCCCGCGTCTTTCCGCTCATCATCGCGGTCGGCACCCTCGTCGTCGCGGTTCTGCTCGCGATCGACCTCATCCGCAATCCGGAGCCGCAATACACCCGCATCCAGGCGGGAGCCCGCGGCATCGACGACGGTCGCACCGAGACCGTCCCCGCGCTCGGCGCGGCGGGGCTCGACGAGATCGCCATCGACGGGGACGAGAGCACGCCGCTGCGTCCCCGCAGCAACGTCCGCGCGCTCCTCGGTGCGCTCGGCACGATCGTCGTCTTCATCGCCGCTCTCCAGCCCCTGGGGTGGCTCATCTCCGCGGCCTTCGCGTTCTGGGGGGTGGCGCGGGCGCTCGGCAGCCGGCGTCCCGTCTTCGACGTGTTCGTGGGCTTCGGTCTCTCGGCCGCCGTGCAGCTGGCGTTCTCCGCGGGCCTCGGCCTACATCTGCCCCCGGGCATCCTGGAAGGGGTCCTGTCGTGGATTCGTTGACCAACCTGGGGGAAGGCTTCCTCACGATCCTCACCCCGGAGAACATGCTGTGGGTCGTCGTCGGCGCGCTCCTCGGCACCGCGGTGGGAGTCCTGCCCGGCCTGGGCTCCGCCATGGCCGTCGCGCTCCTGCTCCCCGTCACCTTCAGCCTCGACCCGATCGGCGCGTTCGTCATGTTCGCCGGCATCCTGTTCGGCGGGCTCTTCGGCGACAGCATCAGCGGCATCCTGATGAACACCCCCGGCAACTCGACGGCGATCGCCGGCTCCATCGAGGGCCACAAGATGGCGCTCTCGGGACGCGCAGCCCAAGCACTGGCGACCTCGGCGATCGGCGCGTTCATCGGCGGCATCATCGCGTCGGTGCTCGTGGTCTTCTTCGCCCCGACGCTGGCGAGCCTGGCGACGCTGTTCGGGCCGGCGGAGTACTTCGCCCTCGCCCTGTTCGCGTTCATCGCGATCTCCGCGGTCGTGTCGGACTCGCCGCTGCGCGGCCTGGCCGCGCTCGCGATCGGCCTGGCCATCGCGGTCGTCGGCGTCGAACCCATCGCCGGTGCGACGCGCTTCACCGGCGGCGTGCCGGAGCTGGCAGACGGCATCGACATCGTCGTCGTGACGGTGGGGCTGCTCGCCCTCGGCGAGGTGTTCCACGTGGCGAGCAAACGCGGCCGCGTCGACGACTACGCCGTCATCCAGACGCGCGGGCGTCCGTGGCTGTCGAAGGACGAGTTCCGCGACGCGCTGCCCGCGTGGCTGCGGGGGACGACGATCGGCCTCCCCTTCGGCATCATCCCCGTCGGCGGGTCCGAGATCCCCACGTTCCTCTCCTACGGCGCCGAGCGCCGCCTGGACGCCCGTCGCAAGAACCCGATGTTCGGGAAGGGCGCCATCCGGGGTGTCGCCGGACCGGAGGCATCCGGAAACGCCACTGCCGGAACCGCCATGGGCGCGCTGCTGGCCCTCGGACTGCCGACCTCGGCGACCGCCGCGATCCTGCTGGCCGCCTTCCGGCAGTACGGTCTGCAGCCGGGACCGCTGCTGTTCGAGCGGGCTCCCGAGCTCGTCTGGGCCCTGCTGGCCAGCTTCTTCGTCGGCATGGTGGTGCTGCTCATCCTCAACCTGCCGTTCGCCCCGCTCTGGGCGAAGCTCCTCAAGGTTCCCCGTCACTACCTCTACGCCGGCATCACGGTCTTCGCGCTGCTCGGGGTCTACGCCACGAGCGCGAAGATCCTCGATCTGGTCATCATGACCCTCGTCGGTCTGCTGGCCTTCGCGATGCGCCGCTACGGCCTCCCTCTCGCACCGCTCATCATCGGCGTCATCCTCGGGCCCCTGGCCGAGACGGAGTTCCGACGCGCGTTGGCGGTGTCGGAGGGGGATGCCACGGTCTTCGTCAGCAGCCCGATCACGATCACCCTCTACACGGTGCTCGCGGCCGCCATCGCGCTGGTCGCTGTCGGACGCCTGCGGCGTCGCTCCCGTGAGCGTCGGAGCGAGTCCGAGCGGGTCTCGGCATGACGGCGGCGCCGGCGAGCCTGCTGCAGGGAATCCGCGTCATCGACATGACGAACGTGCTGGCCGGGCCATATGCCGGGTATCAGCTGGCCCTCCTGGGGGCCGACGTGATCAAGGTCGAGGTGCCCGGGGCCGGGGACCTCGCTCGTAACCTCGGGACCGATGCGCAGCTGAACGCCGACGGGCTCGGCATCTCGTTCCTCGCCCAGAACGCGCAGAAGCGCTCGCTCACCGTCAACCTCAAGACCCCCGGCGGGCGGAAGGTGTTCGAAGACCTCCTGCGCACCGCGGACGTCCTGATCGAGAACTTCCGCCCGGGCGTCTTGACCCGTCTGGGCTTCTCGCCGGAGCGCGTGAGGGAGATCGCCCCGCAGCTGGTCCTGTGCGCCATCTCGGGATTCGGGCAGGACGGACCCCGCAAGGACGCCCCCGCGTACGACCAGATCATCCAGGGGGCCTCCGGGATGATGGACGTCACCGGCCACCCGGACGGGGAGTCCCTGCGCGCGGGCTACCCGATCGCGGACACCCTCGGCGGGCTCGCGGCGGCGTTCGCCATCAGCTCGGCGCTGGTCGGCCGTGCGCGGACGGGCACGGGATGCGTCATCGACGTGTCGATGCTCGAGACCGCGGTCACGGCTCTGGGCTGGGTCGTCTCGAACCATCTGGTCGGCGGCGCGGAGCCCGCACGTCTCGGCAACGAGAACGGGACGGCAGCCCCGTCCGGGACGTTCCAGACGGCGGAAGGGCAGCTGAACATCGCGGCGAACAAGCAGGAGCAGTTCGAGACCCTGTGCACCGCGCTCGGCCGCGAGGATCTCGTCGGCGACCCGCGGTTCGCGCACCGGGAGGACCGGAAGCGGCACCGGGCGGAGCTGACCGTCGAGCTGGAGGGCGTGCTGCGCACACGCCCCGCCCGCGAATGGGAGGAGATCCTCTCCGCCCGCAACGTCCCGGCCGGTGCGGTGCTCACGGTGCCGCAGATGCTCGCGAGCCCACAGATCCTCGCCCGCGAGCTCGTCCACGAGCTGCCGTTCCCGGGAGCCGACCACGGCCGGGGACCGTTGCGCGTCCTCGGTCATGGCATCCATGTCGACGGTCGCGCGCACGGACCCGTCGTCGCCCCGCCCACCCTCGGAGAGCACACGGACCGGCTCCTCGCCGAGCTGGGCTACTCGAGCCCCGAGATCGACCGTCTGCACCGCGAAGGAGACGTATGACCGAGCCCACCGTCGCCGACACCACCGCCTGGTGGTCGACCGGCGTCACCCGGATCGCCCCCGGCGAGATCTCTCTCCGCGGGTATCCCGTGCAGGAGCTCATCGGACAGGTCGATTTCGTCAGCACGATCTGGCTCATGGTGCGCGGGGAGCTGCCGGACCCGCGCCAGGCGCGGCTCCTCGAGACGGCCCTCGTGGCGAGCGTCGACCACGGGCCGCAGGCGCCGTCGATCGCGAGCGCGCGGATGGCCATCACGTGCGGGGTCGGCATCAACTCCGCGATGGCCAACGGCATCAACACGCTGGGGGACGTGCACGGCGGGGCCGGGCAGCAGTGCGTCGCCCTGCTGACGGAGATGCGCGCCACGGTGGCGCGCGAGTCCCGCGAGGTCGACGACGTGGCGGCGCAGGCCGTCGCCGACCACCGGGCCCGTCGTGCGTTCGTCCCGGGATTCGGCCACCGGTTCCATCCCGTGGACCCACGTCGTGACGTGATCCTGGCGCACGTCGAGCGGGCGGTCGCCGACGGGCTGATCGGCGGGGAGTATCTCGTCCTCGGTCGCGCCCTGGAGCGGCAGCTCGCCGCAGGAGCCGGACGCGCCGTGCCGATGAACATCGACGGCATCAGCGCCATCGTCTACGCCGAGCTCGGCTTCGAGCCCGAACTGGCCCGAGGCCTTTTCGTCCTCGCGAGGTCCGTCGGGATCCTCGCCCACGCCTGGGAGGAGCGGAACACGGGCCGCCGCATCAAGGGGCCACTCCCGCCGCCGCTGCTCGCGGACTACACCGGCCCTACGGACCGCCCGCTGGCCGGGATCGGAGACGCTCCCTAGACAACCGGCGCGGGCACGCTGGGAGATGCATCAGCGTTGACTCCATGATTTTGAGAACGATTATCAGTCACGTTACTCTCGTCGCATGACCCGTCGACTCCTCGCCCCCGCGGCCCTCAATGCCGTGTCCGTCCTCGCGCTCGCCGGCTGCGCCGGCGGCAGCACGGCGGGGGATGCGGACGCGACGTCGACGCCCGCGGCCGACGCGCTGACGGTCGTCGCCTCCACCAACGTCTACGGGCAGATCGTGTCCGAGATCGGCGGCGACCACGTCGACGTCACGTCGATCGTCAGCTCCTCCGCGCAGGACCCGCACTCGTACGAGCCGAGCGCCCAGGATCAGCTCACGATCAGCGAGGCCGACCTCATCATCGAGAACGGCGGCGGCTACGACTCGTTCATCGACGCCCTGATCGAGTCGAGCGGCTCCTCCGCGCCGGTCATCACCGCGGCGGGATACAGCCACGACTTCCCGGGCGCCGAATCCCACGACGAGGCCCACGCCGACGAGACGGCCTCCCCCGCGCCGACGGAGTCCGAGGAGGACCACGCCCACGACGAGGAGGGCCACGCCCACGAGGAGGGCGACGGCCACGACCACATCGAGGGCTTCAACGAGCACGTCTGGTACGACCCGCACACGATGGGGGACCTCGCCGAGGGCATCGCGGCGGAGCTGAGCGAGCTGGCGCCCGAGCACGCCGCCGACTTCGAGGCCAACGCCACGGCGTTCGTCGGCGAGATCGGGAATCTCGAGGACTCTCTCGCCGAGATCGAGGCCGCCGACGCCGGCGCCGGAGTCTTCGTGACCGAGCCCGTCCCCGTCTACCTCATCGAGGCGGCCGGTCTCGAGAACGTGACGCCGTCCGAGTTCAGCGAGTCCGTCGAGGAGGGTCAGGACGTGCCGCCGGCCACGCTCCTCGAGGCGATGCAGCGGATCGACTCGGGTGACGTGCGCGTGGTCATCGTCAACCCGCAGACGGGCGGCGCGGAGACGACCCAGGTCGTCGGCGAGGCCGACGGCAAGGGCGTCCCCGTCATCGAGTTCGCGGAGACGCTCCCCGAGGGTCAGACTTACCTCTCGTGGATGCAGGAGAACATCGCGGCGCTCGCCGGGGCGCTCGGCGAGTGACGCCGGGGGCGTCGCCCCTGCGCATCCGCGACGCCTCGCTGCGGCGCGGCGGACGTGAGCTGTGGTCGGGGCTCGACCTCGAGGTGCAGCCGGGGGAGTTCGTGGCCGTGCTCGGTCCGAGCGGATCGGGCAAGACGACCCTCCTCCGCGCCATCCTCGGCCTGGAGCGGGTCAGCGGCGGGAGCATCGAGGCCCTCGGGTCGCCGGTGCGCCGCGCGGGCAACCGCCGCATCGGCTACATCCCGCAGCAGCGACCGCTCCCGCGCGAGACCCCGCTCCGCGGACGCGACCTCGTCGGTCTCGGCGTCGACGGGCACCGGTTCGGGCTGCCGCTCGCTCGCCGGTCCGACCGCGCACGCATCGACGAGCTCCTCGACGCCGTCGGCGCCCGCGAGTTCGCCGACCGCCCGGTGGGCCTGCTCTCGGGCGGCGAGCAGCAGCGGCTCCGCGTCGGTCAGGCGCTCGCGGACGACCCGCCCCTGCTGCTCTGCGACGAGCCCCTCACGAGCCTCGACCTCGCGAACCAGCGGGCGGTCGTGCGGCTCATCGACCGTCATCGACGGGAGCGGGATGCCGCCGTCCTCCTCGTGACGCACGACATCAACCCCGTGCTGGACCAGGTCGACCGCATCCTCTACATCGCCAACGGGCGGTTCACGTTGGGGACGCCGGAGGAGGTCCTCACCTCGGAGACCCTGAGCGCGCTCTACGGGGCGCCCGTCTTCGTCCTCCGCGCCGGCGATCGGCTGGTCGTCGTCGGCGCCCCGGACGCGGAGGACACCCACCACCACCATCACGAG
>VGAV01000056.1 GCA_016870695.1 Actinomycetota bacterium
CGCCCCGACGACGATCACGTCGTAGCGGGGCGCGCGGCCGTCCGGCCGGCGAGAGGGCCGGCGCTGCAACCGGGACGGCGACATCAGTTGTGCTCGCTGGGTCCCATGATGGTGATGCCCTCGGACGCCTCGACGTGGCGGACGAAGATGTACTTGTCCTCCCGGCCGTCGGAGTGCTTGCGGCGGATCCCCGGCTCCAGGATGCCGTCCGTCTTGGCCACGACGAGGTAGGGCTCCGTGGCGGCCAGACCGGCCGCGCAGTGCTGGTCGAACTCCTCCAGCGTCTCGGCGGTGAACGCGTTGGCGACGCCGGCGCCGCGCGCGATCGCCGCCAGGTCGACGCGGCCCGCGGCGGTGTGCGTGCGGGGTCCGCCGATGGACTGGTACTGCTCGTTGTCCCACACGACGACGAGGAGGTTGTGGGGGCGTTCGTTGCCGAGGGTGGCCAGGATGCCGAGGTTGAAGAGCAGTCCGCCGTCGGTGTCGAGCGAGACGATCCGCCGGTGCGGCAGACCGACGGCCAGGCCGAAGGCCTCGGGGGTGACGCAGCCGAGCTGCTGCTGGAAGAGCGACGCGTCGCGCATGTGCGGGGCGGCGTTGTACCACTCGTCGACGGCACCGCCGAGGGAGAGGATGACGAGCTCGTCCGTGAGACGGTCGCCCAGCAGGCGCATGGCGTGGAAGCGAGAGTAGCTCATCGGACCAGGTCTCCTCCGAGGACGATGGCGGCATGATAGTACGACGCGTAGGCGGTGTCGTAGGCGCGGACGATGGCCGTCTCGATTTCTTCAACGGTGCGCACGATCGTGTACGGGGTGCGGAGCGCCTGCAGGAGAGGCTCCATCGTGATGCCGTGCGGGATGGCCCACCAGTTGTTCTCGCCCATCTCGCCGCGGTAGCTCATGATCATCACGACGGGGATGCCGGCACCGAGGCCCATCCGCGCGAGGTGCTCGGTCGCGGCGCGCAGCCCGGAGTTCTCCATCACGAGCACGGCGCGCTTGCCGGAGAGGAACACCCCTCCGGCGATCGCGGCCCCTTCCCCCTCGTTGGTGACCGGGATCGTGCGGATGTCGGCATCCGCGTCCAACGCCGGGTAGAGCTCCTTCAGCAGCGAGTCGGGCAGGTACGTCGCCACGCTCACGCCCGCGCGTTTCAGTCCGCGCAGCACCGCCTCGACGGCATCCGTTCTCATCCGTGCTCTCCTTTCGATGTGCACCCGCCGGGACCGGGCTCGCGAACCTCGGGGTCGCGCGCCGGTCGGGAGGGGTGACGGGATGTGCCGCCGGGCCGGGGCTCAGCGGACGGGCTCAGTCGCGCGCAGGGTGTGCGCGCGATGGGTGGGGGCCAGGCGGGCCGCCCCCGAGAGGTGCTCGCGCAGGGTCGTGCCCGCGGGCCGGGACACCCTCCCCCGCGCGGCGAGGATCGGCAGCACGAGCTCGACGAACGCGCGGTAGGCGTCGGGCCCGCCGAACGTGGGCTCGAGCATGACGCCGTCGATCCCGGACCCGTCGACGATCGCCTCGATCTCGTCGGCGACCTCCTCGGGCGATCCCGTGACCTGGAAGCCGCGGATCGCCTTCGTCCGGAACGCGTCGATGATCTCGCCGACCCTCATGTTGGGGTTCTGGCGGGCGTAGCGCTGGACGAGCGTCTGCCCCAGGTCGGTCCGCAGGTCGGCGACGCGGGTGTCGGGGTCGAGGCCGGTCAGGTCCAGTCCGGTGATGCCCGCGAACATCACCGCGGCGTCGGCGCGCGTGAGCAGAGCCTCGTACTCGGCCCGCAGGGCGAGGGCCTCGGCCCGGGTCGGTGCGACCGTCACGGTCATGCCCGTGACGACCTTGACGTCGTCGGGCCGTCGCCCCTGCCGGACGGCCTGCTCACGGATGTCGGCCACGTGGGCCGCGGCGGATGCGATCGACTGCCCCTGGATGAAGACGGCCTCGGCGTTGCGCGCAGCGTACGCGCGGCCACGATCCGAGGTGCCCGCCTGGAACAGCATGGGGGTGCGCTGCGGCGTGGGCGGGACGGCGAACACCCCGCGCGAGCGCTGGTAGGCCCCGTCGACCTCGACGCGGTGCAGCCCTGCCGGGTCCGCGTACACGCCCGTCGCGCGATCGCGCACCTCGGCCTCGTCGTCCCAGCTGTGCTCCCAGTGACGCAGGCACGTGTCCAGGAACTCGTCGGCTGCGTCGTAGCGTTCGTCGTGCGTGAGCTGGGCGGTGATCCCGAACAGCTCGTCGGTCGTGGCCTGCGAGCTCCCGGTCACGACGTTCCAGCCGATGCGGCCGCCGGTCATCCGGTCGAGCGTCGCGAACCGCCGGGCGGTGCCGTACGGCTTCTCCACGGTGGTGGGCGAGGTCACGACGAAGCCGAGCGTCTCGGTCTCGCGGGCCAGCGCGGCGATCGCCAGCATGGGGTCCAGCGCGGGGAACTGGATGCCGTGAGCGGCCACCTCCTCCGGCATGACCCCGTCGAGGGTCGCGTAGCCGTAGGTGTCGGCGAAGAAGAGGAAGTCGAAGCCGGCGGCATCCAGGATCCGTGCCAGGTCGACCCAGTACTCGAGCCGGTCCCAGTCGTCGCCCCGGCCGCGCGGGTCCGTCCAGGTCGGCATCCCGTTGCTGGGGTTCATCATCTCGAAGACGCCCAGGGCGATGCGCGTGCGCTCGCTCATCAGATCACCATCACCACCGTCTTGGTCTCCAGGTAGTTCTCCAGGCCCTGCGGGCCGTTCTCGTATCCCCAGCCCGATTCCTTATGGCCGCCCTTGGGCAGCTCGGGGCCGAGGAACGAATGGCAGTTGACCCACACCGTCCCCGCCTGCAGGCGGGCGGCGGTGCGGTGGGCGTCGCTCAGGCCCCGCGTCCAGACGCTCGCCGCCAGCCCGTAGGGCGAGTCGTTCGCCCAGCCGACGACCTCGTCGACGTCCTCGTAGGGCGTCACGACGGCGACCGGCCCGAAGATCTCCTCGCGCATCAGTCGCATGTCGGGACGGACGCCCGTGACCACGGTCGGGCTGTAGAACGTGCCCGCCGGGCCGCTGCGCTCGCCGCCGGTGACCACCTCAGCCCCCTCGGCGCGCCCCTCATCGATGTAGGCGGCGACGCGGGCGGCCTGCGTCTCGCTGACGAGCGGGCCGAGGTCCGCGGCGGCGTCGAGGCCGTGCCCGAGCCGGAGCCCGGACCCGAACGCCGCCATGCCGTCGACGACGTCGCGGTACACGTCGCGGTGCGCGTACACGCGCGCGCTCGCGACGCACACCTGACCCCCGTTGTCGAAGATGCCGCGCGAGATCCCCTCGACGGCGACGTCCAGGTCGGCGTCGGGCAGTACGATCGCCGGCGACTTCCCCCCGAGCTCGAGCGTCAGGCGCGCGAGACGACCGGATGCCGCGGCCACGAGCCTCTTGCCGACGGCGGTCGACCCGGTGAAGGCGATCTTGTCGACGCCGGGGCAGTCCGCGAGCGCCTGGCCGGCCTCGGCGCCGTATCCCGTGACGACGTTGACGACGCCGTCGGGGAGACCGGCCGACGTCAGGAGCCGCGCCAGGTACAGCGCGCTGAGAGGGGTGTTCTCGGCCGGCTTCAGCACGACCGTGCAGCCGGCTGCCAGCGCGGGCGCGAGCTTCATCGCGGTCATGATCAGCGGCGAGTTCCACGGGACGATGGCCGCCACGACCCCGACCGGCTCCCGTCTCGTATAGGCGAAGACCTCCTTGCCGGGGGGCGTCCGGCTGAGCGAGGTCGGGATCGTCTCGCCCAGGATCTTGGTCGGCCAGCCCGCGTAGTAGCGGAACTGGTTGATGGCCGCGGGGACCTCCCCGAACCGCGAGGTGCGCAGATTCTTGCCCTGGTCGAGGGTCTCGAGCTCGGCGAGGTCGTCGAGGTGCTCCTGCATGAGGTCGGCGATCCGCCACAGCAACGCCCCGCGGTCGGCGGGACGCATCCGCCCCCATTCGCCCTCGAGCGCCGCCCGGGCGGCGGCGACGGCGGCGGAGACGTCGGCCTCGCGGCCGCGGGCGACGTCGGCGGTCTTCGTCCCGGTGGCGGGGTCGAGCGTCGCGAAGGTCTCGCCGCCCGCCGCGTCCTTCCAGCGCCCCCCGATGAGGAGCCGCCCGGGGTGGTCGCCGAGGAACGCCGTGACCCGTGCGCCGAGCGGCGCCGGAGCGAGCTGCATGGTCATGAGGGTCCTCTCAGCCGTGGAAGAGTCCGGCGGGATCGTCCTGCGCGTCGAGCCAGGCCGAGCGACGGGCGAAGAGATCCGGCACCAGCGCCCGGACGCGGTCGATGATCTCGGCGAGGTCCGCGTGCACGAGTCGCCCGTCCCGCACGACGATGTCGCCGCCGACCATCGTCAGGTCGACGTCTGAGCCGCGGACGGCGTGGACGAGGTTGTGGTGGATGTTGGCGTAGCCGCCCGCCGGAAGCAGGGGGGTCATGCGCGGGGTGTCGGTACGGACGGCGACGAGGTCCGCTTTCCGCCCGACCGTGATGGCCCCGAGCTCCGCGCCCCGGCCGATCGCCGCCGCCCCGCCGCGCGTCGCCATGCGCAGCACGTCCCACGAGTCCATCGCGGCGGCATCCATCGTCCGGAGCTTGCCGAGCAGCGACGCGACCTTCATCTCCTCGAACATGTCGAGGTTGTTGTTCTCCTTCTCGCCGTCCGTGCCGAGACCGACGTTCACCCCGGCCGCCAGCATCTCGGCGACGGGGGCCATGCCGCTGGCGAGCTTCATGTTCGAGACGGGGTTGTGCGAGACGCCGACGCCCCGCGCGGCGATGAGGTCGACCTCGGCCTGGTCGAGCCACACGGCGTGGGCGATCATGGCGCGCGGCGCCTCGAAGAACCCGAGCTGCTCGAGGGCGAACATGGGGCGCGCCCCGTGCCGTTCCGCGAAGTCGGCCACCTCGAGCTCGGACTCGCTGCAGTGGGTGTAGAGCCCGGTGTCGTACCCACGGGCGAGGGCGATCGCGCGCCGCTGCCCGGCGGCATCGGCGTAGAACGGGTGCTCCAGCCCGACCCAGGGCATGACGCGTCCGTTCGCCGCCCCGGTGTGCTCTCGGAGCATCCGCTCGTTGTCGTCGAGGGTGTCGAAGTAGTCGAAGTCGGGGTGCGCTCCGACGTAGTTGACGGTGACGACCCGATTGCCGAGCGCGGTCGCGGCGCGGACGGCGCCGTCCATGTACCGCCACATGTCGACGACCGTCGTGGTGCCCGACAGCAGCCCCTCGGCGTAGCAGAGCCACGCGGCCGCCTCGGCCTCCTCGGGACGGAGGACGCGGTGCATCGGGTCGATGTGCAGGCGCAGCCACTCCCACACCGGCAGGTGCTCGGCCGTGCCGCGCAGCATGCCTGAGTGATGGTGGGAGTTCACCAGGCCCGGCATGAGGAGGCGTCTGGGGAGCTCGACCCGCTCGGCGTCCGGGGCGGCGGCGGAGAGCTCGGCGGCGGGACCGACGGCGGCGATCGCGTCACCGGTGACGAGCACCGCCGCGTCCGTGAGGACGTCGAGGGCGTCGTTCATCGTCACGACGAGGTCGGGGACGAGCAGAGTGGAGCGGGGCACGCTCCGATCGTATGGAGCTAACTTCGATAACCTGTGGCTATCGCGTGACGATCATGTTTCCGGGCGGGCGGACGCGTAGACGAGCAGCACGGTCGCCGTCCCGTCACCCCGGATCTCCCAGCGGTTGCGCAGGGCTCCGGGATGCCACAGCGCGTCGCCCGGCCCGAGATCCCACTCCCCGCGGCCCTCGATCGTCGCGGTGACGGCGCCGTCGACGACGTAGGACGTGATCTCGCCGTCGGACTCGAACCAGTCCCCGAGGTAGGGGCCGACGAGGTGGTACTCCTGCACGTTCGCTCCGCGTGCGCTGCCGGAGGACAGGACGCGACTGGTCGCGCGCTCGTCCGACTCCATGACCCGCACCCGCACCGCATCCGCACCGCGGGTGAGGTAGATCGGCTCGGGGTCCGCCACGGAGGGGAGCAGCTCGGACGGGGAGATCCCCAGACCCTTGGCGAGGCGGAACAGCGTGACCACGGAGGGCATCGTCTGACCGCTCTCGATCTGGCTCAGGAACGGCTGGCTGATCTCGGCCGCCGCGGCGAGCGCGCGCATCGACAGCCCGCGCTCGGTGCGCGCGGCGCGCACGACCCGCCCCAGCGCGGCGCCGATCGCGGACTCGGCCGGGGACGGGGTGGACACGTCCCCCACCCTAGGCCGTCGCGCGGGCCGGCCGTCTGCCCGGGGTCGTCACGTCGCCCGGTCCGGCGCCCCAATCACGACGCGTGGTCCGGCACCCGTCCCCCGGGAGCTGTCACGTCGCCCGGTCCGGCGCCCCACGGCCGGGCCGGGTGTCCGGCGTGTGCAGGCGCGCCAGGTACCGATCGGCGCGGAACGGGATGCCACCGCGGTCGGCGAGCGAGACGACCATGAGGACCGCCGTGGTGAGCGGGATGGTCCAGGCCGCCGGCTGAGCGAAGAGCACGCCGACGGGACCGGCGTTCGCGACGAGTCGCGCGCCCAGCAGCGCGGCGCCGCACGCGACCGCACCGACGGCCATCCCCGCCACCGCCCCGCGGGCCGTCAGCCGGCGCCACCACACCCCGAGGAGGAGGACGGGCGACAGGGTGGACGCCGCGAACACGAATACGAGACCGACGCTCGACACGAGACCGGCCGGCTGCGTCAGCAGAGCCATCGCCAGGGGGACCGCCGTGCACAGGACGGCGGAGAGACGGAACGAGCGGACGCTGCCGCCGAAGACGTCCTGGCTGACGACGCCGGCGAGCGAGACGACGAGCCCGGAGGAGGTCGCGAGGAACGCGGCGAAGGCGCCGGCCACGATGAGCGCCGTCAGCAGCTCGCCGACGACACCGGGCAGGACGCGCGAGGGCAGGGCCAGCACCACGGTGTCCGCGAGACCCGGCACCGCGAGGTCGGGCGCGACGACGCGGGCGATCAGCGCCATGGTCGAGGACACCGCGTAGAACGCCCCGACGAGCACGATGACGATGACGGTCGTCCGACGGGCGGACGCGCCGTCGGGGCTCGTGTAGAAGCGCACCAGGACGTGCGGCAGACCGATGGTCCCGAGCAGGAGCGCGAGAAGAAGGGAGCCGGTGAGGTAGGCGTCCGCCCCGGCGGGGCCGCGCTCGGCGGGGAACACCGCGGCCGGGTCCACGTCGGCACCTCCGCCCGAGAGCGCCACGAGCAGGAACACCGCGGGGACGAGGAGCGCCGTCAGCTTCAGCCAGTACTGGAACGCCTGCACCGCCGTGATGGCCCGCATCCCTCCCGCCGCGACGATCCCGGCCACGAGCACCGCGACGAGCACCGCGCCCGCCCACGGCGGCACCGGGGCGACGACGCCGAGCGCGAGGGCGGCGCCGTGCAGCTGCGGCACGATGTAGAGCCAGCCGATCACGAGCACGACGACGCTGGTCACACGGCGGGCCGCCCGGGACTCCAGGCGCGCCTCGACGAAGTCCGGGATCGTGTACGCCCCGCTGCGGCGGAGCGGCGCCGCGACGAAGAGCAGCACGAGCAGGTACCCGGCCGCGTAGCCGATGGGGAACCAGAACCCCTCGGCACCCGACAGCAGGACGAGGCCGGCGAGGCCGAGGAAGGTCCCGGCGGAGAGGTACTCCCCGCTGATCGCGGAGGCGTTCCAGACGCTGCGGACGCTGCGCGACGCGACGAAGAAGTCGCTCGTCGTCCGCGACAGGCGCACCCCGGCGAAGCCGAGCACCGCCGTGACGACCACGAGCAGCCCGACGGCCGCGAGGTCGAACACCGGGTTCACGCACTCTCCTCGGGATCGGCGAGCGCCCGGTAGCGACGCTCGTTGCGCGCGGCCGCGCGGACGTAGACGAGCGCGAAGACGAGCATCAGCGGGTAGAAGCCGTAGGCGTGCAGCAGCCACGACGCGGGGACGCCGAAGACGACAGGATCACCGAGGACGGGGAGCGCGAAGACGACCCCGGCAAGAGTCGCGGCCACGGCCAGGAACGCGGCCACGCACCCGAGGGCGAGCCGGAGCTGCGTCCGGACGAGACCGCGCGAGAAGACGGTCTCGGCGTCGTCGGGCGTCTGCCCGGGGAGCGCGAAGCCCCGGGTCGCCGTGCGCGGGCCGCGCCGCGCGTCGGACGCCGTCACGCGCACGCGCGGCATCGGACGGCGCTCCTCGCTCATGGCATCCCATCAACGCGCAAGGGCCTCGGCGGACAGACCGTTGCCTACAACGACAAGTTGCAGGCAGCAACCATCGGCTCTACCGCACAGACATACATCGGCGCGGGTAACACCGATCGTCGAACCTCCGGCAGCACTACATTTGACACCGGAGCACTCGGGCTCATGAAGGCCGGTAACACCACCTTCAACCGGACCCCCGACGGCACCGCAATCGGCGGGAAGAATGGCAGCACGGCTGGTAGCTCGTGATGATCACGCGGAGCCTGGTTAGCCACTTTTGCTCACGAAGTCCCAAGACGGAGCAGGCGATTAGCACACTGGTCAGGACGACGAACGCGATGTTCGATTGGATGGTGAAGTAGCTCAGGAGATTGGTGGCTTGACAGGTGTGGGAGGCGAAGACGCAGTCGGCGCGAGAGATCAACGCCCCGCCGGTTGTCAGGAGCGCGGCGAGGCGGGCGGCGATCGTGATGGCCCGGGCTGCGGGACGAGATGCGCGGGGGTCCGTCTGATGCGAGCGCGCCTTCTCGGCAGATCTGTCCGGTGCCTGCCCCCACACGGTGCTGAGCCTATGCGAAGGGGGATTACCCTGTGCGTCATCGCGGTGACGCTGTCGCTCTCCGGTTGCGTCCCGAGTCTTGCAGCGTCTCCGCCGCCAGCATCTGCGCCGCCCCAGACCGCCGGGCCGGGTGGCTACGATGACCTCGCTCATGCCTGTACAGGCGTGACCGACGATCTCATCACGCTGCGCACCGTCAGGGGCTCCGTAGAGGTCGGCCTCAATCGGGCGGGGGCCGACGCAATCCTTGAGGAACTCAGGGCGAGGAGGGCGCTCGCTCCCCTGCCGCTCACAGGCGCCTACCGCGACGTCGAGGACGCAATCGAACGCCTGCTCTCCGACCTCGACGTCTCCCCCACCCCGTCCCCGTCCGGCATTGCATCGCCGTCTGCGTCTTCTCCCCCAACGGTGACGCCGACACCCTCACCGACCGTAGGGGCATCCGTGTCCGCCGCCGTGGATAATGCAGCCGACCAGTTGAGCGAGTGGCTGAGAAGCAACTGCAACGCCCCCTAAGCGGCGGTCGCGCTGTCCCAGCATCGTCGACCAGCCTCAGCGTCCCTGCCGACTTGCTGTGGTGCTTAATTGCCGCTCCAGTCGGACGGTACCTCGGCCTCGCTGGCGGCCGCGTTGACGCATCGGAGACGGTGCGTGTGACGAGGCGTGCTTTCATGGTGCGATGTCGTACGACCGGTCATCCGAAGATCGCAGTGTTCGATTGCCTGTGGGCGGTGATGAGCTCGTTATCCAACGCAAGTACGAAGTGGTCAGCATCGTTAATGACGTGATGGTGGCGGTGTGGTTTGTGATCGGCAGCGTCCTGTTCTTCTCCGAAACCACCACCACGGCCGGGACGTGGTTGTTCCTTTTGGGCAGCGTTCAACTACTGATTCGCCCGGTCATCCGCCTCACCCGGCACATCCACGTGCACCGACTGCACGGCACTGCCAGCGACTCAGGCTTCGACTACTAACTTCCCCCGGTTTTTTTCCGATCGGGGTCGCTGCGGCGACGCGATGCCACAAACTGCGCGAGAGAAATAGCAACAGCGATGGCAGCGGCAATGACGACCGCCAGCACGTCGGTGCCTGCTTTAGCGATGAGGAACGCAACCAGGAGCACAGTGTCGAGAAGGATCGTTGCTGCCGGCAGCCACCGCTTCGTGGGAACCTGGCTCTTCAGTCGTCGGAGGACTCCCCACTGTGCGGCGATGTCCATGCTGAGGTAAAGGAACACTCCGACGGAGGCGATCTGGGATAGATCGAGCGTGGCGGTCAACACGATGGCGGCGGCCGCCGTGACGAGGAGAGGTTGGTGC
>VGAV01000057.1 GCA_016870695.1 Actinomycetota bacterium
CGCGACCCGAGGCTTCGGCGACGCCGAGTTCACCGAGGTGGCCGACATCATCGCGCTCGCGCTGATCCCCGGCGCCGACGTGGAGGCGCTGCGGGCGCGCGTCGCGACGCTCACCGACGCCTTCCCGCTGTACCCCGACCTGCAGCAGTGAGCCCCGCCGGGGCGGGCGCCCGTGCGGCGTCCCGTCCCGGCATCCCTCGCCGCCCGGAGCCGGGCGCGACCGTGGCGGGTCGGCCGCGCGCCGGGGGTCGGAGGCGAGCCCGACACACAGACACAGACACAGAACGAGGGATGCCATGACGGCGACGAGACTGGACGGCAAGGCCGCCGCGGCGGCGATCAAGACGGAGCTGGCCGAGCGGGTGGCGGTGCTGCGCGATCACGGGGTCGTCCCCGGCATCGCGACCGTGCTCGTCGGTGCGGACCCGGCGTCGCAGCTCTACGTCGGGATGAAGCACCGCGAGTCCGAGGCGATCGGCATGAACTCGATCCAGGTCGAGCTCCCCGCCGAGTCCACGCAGGAGGAGGTCGAGGCCGTCATCGACCGGCTCAACGCCGACCCGACGTGCCACGGCTACATCGTGCAGCTGCCGCTGCCGAAGCACATCGACACGGACCGCGTGCTCGAGCGCATCGACCCGGCGAAGGATGCCGACGGCCTGCACCCCACCAACCTCGGCCGCCTGGTGCTCAACGTCAACGCGCCCATCACCACGCCGCTGCCCTGCACCCCGCGCGGGGTCATCGAGCTGCTCCTGCGCAACGGCTACGACCTCGCCGGCAAGAACGTCGTGGTGGTGGGTCGCGGCGTCACCATCGGCCGGTCGATCGGCCTCCTCCTCACGCGCCGCGAGATCAACGCGACCGTGACGCTGACCCACACGGGCACCACGGACCTCGGGTCGCACCTGCGTCAGGCGGACGTCGTCGTGGCCGCGGCCGGCGTGAAGCACATCGTGCGCGCGAAGGACGTCAAGCCCGGCGCTGCGGTGCTCGACGTGGGCGTGACGCGCGAGGTGGATCCCGTGACCGGCAAGAACCGCGTCTACGGCGACGTGCACCCGGACGTGGCCGAGGTCGCCGGCTTCCTTTCCCCGAACCCCGGTGGTGTCGGACCGATGACGGTGGCCCTGCTGATGACGAACGTCGTCGAGGCCGCGGAGCGCGCGACCGCCTGACGCGCTGCGGGCGTGCGCACCCGCTCCGCGCTGCGGGCGCTGACTTGTCGCGAATGTGCGGGTTGTGCGGGGTGCGGCGTACATCTGCGACAAGTCACGGCCAGGGGGCGGGGGCGGCCAAGGGTATGGCGACGGCGGCGCCGGACGCCAGGAGTGCGCGAACGACGGATGAACGGTGGGGCGCGTCGTCGGCGGGCGGACCCGAAGCGTGACATCGTGGGCTGTTATGAGCGACAGCGTGCTGAACGACCTCCTGACCCGCGTCACCGAGAGCGGCCTGGTCGACGACCCCGTCATCGAGGATGACGTCGTCCGCGGCGAGGCCTACCTGACGGGTGCCGACGCCGAGGTCGAGATCGACGTCGACCCGGAGATCGACGAGACGGACGAGCCCGACCTCGATGCGCTCCTCGCCGCGGTCTCGAGAGTGCTGTCGACCGACGAGCAGAGCTGGCGCGCGCTCCTCGAGGAGGTCGCGACCGAGATCGAGGACGCCCTCGAAGACGAGGAGATCGCCAAGGTCGCGGACCCGCGCGTCGACCTCGAGCCGGTGGGGGTCGGCGTCTTCGTCGACGCGATCATCGTCGTCTTCGTCGGCGAGAAGCAGTTCCCCGACGCGCTCGTGCACGTGCAGCTGACGCCCGAGCTCGAGGTCGAGGACATCGAGATCGTCAACGACAGCGAGGACGACGACGAGGACTGACCCTCGCGGCCGCGAGAGGAGATGCGGCGAGGGGAGGTGGCATCCGGTGTCCCGGGTCCTCCCGTCGCGACATCTCCTCCCGCGGCGACCAGGCCTCGGCGCGCGCCGTCAGCGGGACGCGATCTCCTCCCAGAACGGTGCCACCACCGCCGCGCTCACGCGCAGGTCGAGGAGGAGGAATCCGCGATCGTCCGCACCGCGGGCGACCCAGGATGCCAGGGCCTGCAGGTCCGCCACCGTCTCGACGACCACGCCCTCCGCGCCGAACCCGCGCGCGACCGCGGCGAAGTCGACCTGCGGGATGAGCATCGGGTCGGGATGCAGGCCCTTCAGGCCGTAGTTCAGGACCTCGGCGCCGTACTGCGCGTCGTTCCAGACGACGGCCATCCCGCGACCGCCCGCGACGCGGATCGCCGTCTCGAGGTCGGACAGGGCCATCAGGCCGCCGCCGTCCCCCGTGCTCAGCACGATCGCGGCGTCCGGGCTGGCGACGGCGGCACCCGGGATGCTCGGGAACCCGAGGCCGATGGACTGGTACGCCGTGCCGACCATGATCATGCGATCCGGTGACGCGACGGGCCAGTACATGTTCGACCAGCCCATGAAATGTCCGCCGTCGTGGACGACCACCCGGTCCGCCGGCAGCAGCTCGGCCAGGCGCGCGGCCGCGGTCCGCGGGTCGAGCCGGCCGTCGGGACCCTGACCCTGCCCGCCGGGATGCCGCCGGGCGGCGGCGAGATCGAGGCCGTTGCCCCAGGTGGACGGGCTCGACCCGCGTGTGCGCAGGCGCCGGGCGATCTCGCGGGCGACGTCCGCGGCATCCCCTCGCACGTACCCGCCCACGTGCGGATGCGTCGCGGTGGGGGCCAGGTCGACCTGGAACACCCGTGTGCCGGGGGCGAAGAGCTCGCCGAAGCGCATCGTGAACTGGTTCAGGCCGGCGCCGAAGATCACGGCGACGTCGGCCTCGCGCGCGAGCTGCATGGCCCCGGGCGCGCCGAAGCCCCCGGCGACGCCGAGGTCGCGGGACGGGTCGGAGAAGAGGCCCCGGCCGAGGGCGCTGGTGGTCGTGAGGGCGCCGGTGAGGGCGGCGAGGTCGTCGAGGGCGTCGCCCGCGCCGGCCAGCCAGGCGCCGCGCCCGCCGAGGAGGACGGGGCGCTCGGCGTCCGAGAGCGCGCCGACGATCTGCTCGATCACGGCGTCGGCGTACGCGTCGAGCGGCGGACGCTCGGGCGTGACCTGCGGCGCGGCCTCGGGCCCGGCGGCATCCGGGATCGGGCCCGCCTCCCGCGTCGCGACGTCGTACGGGATGCCGAGCACGACCGGGAGCCGGTAGGTCAGCGCGTGCTCGATCGCGATGACCACGGTCGCCGCAGCGTCACGATGGCCGACCGTATAGGTGCGGGCGCCCACGGCCGCGGCGAGGGCGATCTGGTCGACGCCCCACGGCCGGGACCCCGACGTGGGCTCATCGCCCACGATGAGCACGAGCGGTGTGCGGGCCTGCACGGCCTCCGCGAGGGCGGTCAGCGTGTTGGTGAAGCCGGCGCCGTACGTCGCCGTCGCCGCGGCGGGGCGTCCGCAGGCGCGGAAGTGCGCGTCCGCGGCGACCACGCCCGCCGCCTCGTGGCGGACGGCGACGAAGCCGGCGGCGGTCTCGCGGCCGAGGGCGTCGAGGAAGTAGGCGTTGCCGTTCCCCATGACGCCGAAGACGGTGTCGATGTGGCGGGCGAGCGTGTGCGCGACGTGCGCGGAGACGGTGGGCATGACAGGAGGAGCCTTTCGAGACGAACGGGATGGATGCCGTATGTGTCTCGCGCTCACCACGCTACGTGCCCTTTTTTCGAGCAGCGACGCACACCGTCGGGCGCCTGACCGTCCGAGTATAGGGGGGCGGCGCGGGGTCCTCGCCCCCGCCCCGCCCCGCGTCAGGCCCGGTCGTGCAGCGTCAGGTGGTAGCCGTCGGGGTCGGCGAACGTGAAGGTCCGCCCGAACGGTCCGTCGAACGGCGCCGTGACGATGCGCTGCGCCTCCGCGACGAGGGAGTCGTGGATGCCGTCGACATCGGTCGCGTGGAGCCACAGGGCCGCGCCGATGCCGGGCTGGGCGGGAAGGTCGGCGCCGTCGACGATGTCGCGGAGGGCGAAGGCGATGGTGCTGGTCGTGAACACCACGGCGTGAGGCGGTCCGGCGGGGGAGCGGACGAGGCCGAGGTGCCGCTCGTAGAAGGCCTGCGACGCGGCGAGATCGCGCACCTGGAGGGAGAGGAAATCGGGTCCGGTGACGGGCATGAGGGGCTCCGTATCGATGTCAGTTTTCTGACATGTGCAGCATATGTCAGGATACTGACATGGCGCAAGCGGACGGCATCCATCTCGACACCTCCCTCGGCTACCTCGTCAAGGTGACGGCGACCGCGCTGCGCCAGGCGATGGAGGACGCCCTCCGGCCGCTCGGGATGAGCATCACGCACTACTCGTGTCTCGAGCTGCTCGCGCAGCGTCCCGGGCTGTCGAACTCCGAGCTGGCCCGCGGCACGTTCGTCACCCGGCAGAGCATGAACGTGCTGCTGCTCTCGCTCGAGGAGCAGGGCGAGGTCGCGCGCCCCGCCGCGGCGACGGTCGGTCGTGCGCTGCCCGCCCGGCTCACCGACCGCGGCCGGGAGCGGCTGCGGGGCGCGACCGCGGCCGTGCGTGCGGTCGAGCTGCGCATGCTCGCGGGGCTCGACGACGGGGAGCGGGAGCAGGCGCTCCGTCTCCTGCGGAAGATGGTGGACGCCCTGCGCGGCGACTCCGCGCGCTGACCGCCCGGCTTCATCTGGTGGCCATACCGGCGAGCGGTGACGCCCGTTTGTACACCACGTATATCGGCGCCGCCCGGCGGCCGGACGAGAATTGGCGGGACACCCCGCCCCGATCCAGGAGGACCTATGACTGCGTCGCGCGAGAGCGAGCTGCTGGCATCCATTCCGAACACCCTGCTCATCGACGGGGAGTGGCGTCCGGCCGCGGGCGGGCGGACCGTCGCGGTGAACGACCCGGCGACGGGCGACGTGATCCGCGAGATCGCCGACGCGTCCGTCGGCGACGGCGAGGCGGCGATGGATGCCGCGGCGGCGGCGTTCCCGTCCTGGGCGGCGACCCCGGCGCGTGAGCGTGCCGAGATCCTGCGCCGTGCCTTCGACCTGCTGCAGGAGCGCAAGGAGGACGTCGCTCTCCTCATGACGCTCGAGATGGGCAAGCCGCTCGCCGAGGCGCGCGGCGAGGTCGCGTACGGCGGGGAGTTCCTGCGCTGGTTCAGCGAGGTCACCGCGCACGCCCAGGGGCGCTACGGCGCCAACCCCGAGGGCACCGGGCGCATGATCGTCACCCAGCATCCGGTCGGCCCGTGCTACCTCATCACCCCGTGGAACTTCCCGCTCGCGATGGCCACGCGCAAGATCGCGCCGGCGCTCGCCGCCGGCTGCACGGTCGTCATCAAGCCGGCCACGCTCACCCCGCTCACGACCCTGTTCTTCGCGAAGATCCTCGAGGACGCGGGTCTGCCCGCCGGCGTCGTCAACGTCATCACGACGACCGACACCGGACCCGTGTCGGAGCGCATCATCTCCGACCCGCGCCTGCGCAAGCTGTCGTTCACCGGCTCGACCCCGGTCGGCGTGAAGCTCCTGCAGCAGGCCGCGCCCGGAGTGCTCCGCACCTCGATGGAGCTCGGCGGCAACGCGCCCTTCGTCGTGTTCGACGACGCGGACCTCGACAAGGCGGTCGAGGGCGCGATGCTGGCGAAGTTCCGCAACATCGGCCAGGCCTGCACGGCGGCGAACCGCTTCATCGTGCAGCGCTCCGTCGTCGAGGAGTTCACGCGCCGCGTCACCGAGCGCGTGCAGGGGCTGAAGATCGGCCGCGGCACCGAGGACGGCGTGCAGATCGGCCCGCTCATCGACGACCGCGCCGTCGACAAGGCGAAGACCCTCCTGGGCGACGCCGTCGAGCGCGGCGCGACCGTTACCACCGGCGGCTCTCCGGTCGACGGACCCGGGACGTTCTTCGAGCCCACCGTCGTGGCCGACGTGCAGCCGGGGAGCGACATCCTGCGCGAGGAGATCTTCGGACCGGTCCTGGCGATCGTCCCGTTCGACGACGAGGACGACGCCGTGCGCATCGCGAACGACACCGAGTACGGCCTCGTGTCCTACGTGTTCACCGAGTCGCTCGCGCGAGGCCAGCGCATGATCGACAAGCTCGAGACGGGGATGATGGGCCTCAACGTCGGCGTGGTCTCCAACGCGGCGGCGCCCTTCGGCGGCTGGAAGCAGTCCGGCCTCGGCCGCGAGGGCGGCGACGAGGGCATCCACGAGTACCTGCAGACGAAGTACACGCTCACGGCGAACCCGTACGCCTGACGACACCGGATGCCACGGCTCGCACGCTCCACGGGGCGCGGGGCCGTGGCATCCGTCGTTCCGGCTCAGCCGTCGGCGTGGCGGTCGAGGAAGGCGAAGACCTCCGCGTCGTCGACTCCAGGGAACATGCCGCGGGGGAGCGGCGAGAACATGTGCCGGTGCACGCGCGCACTCGGCCAGGCCTTGCCCTGCCAGCGCTCGGCCGCCTCGGCGTCGGGACGGCGGCAGCACGACTCGTCGGGGCAGCGCGAGACCCCGCGCTTGGGTGTCTCGCGTCCGCGGAACCACCGGGCGTCGTCGAAAGGTACGCCGACGGTGATGGAGAAGTCGCCCTCGGAGGTCGTCCCGGTCTGCGTCGAGCACCAGAACGTGCCCGCGGGGGTGTCGGTGTACTGGTAGTGCTCCGTGGTCCGGTTGTGCTCCGAGAAGGCGGAACGGGCGGAGAACCTCTTGCAGATGATCTGCCCCTCGACCGACCCGGTCACGTCCGAGGGGAGGGGCAGGTCGTCGTTCTCGTACACGCGTGAGATCGCCCCGTCCGCGTCCACGCGGAGGAAGTGCAGCTTGATGCCGAGATGGCGGGTCATGAGGTTGGTCATGCGCATCGCCGCGGCCTCGTGAGTGACGCCGAAGGCGTCGCGGAAGTCCTCGACGGCCAGGTTGCGATCCTTCTTCGCCTGCGCGAGGAACGCGACCGCCCCCGTCTCCGGGACGAGGCAGCAGCCGGCGAAGTAGTTGATCTCGAGCCGCTGCTGCAGGAAGTCGGCGTAGTCGGTGGGCGCCTTGTGTCCGAGCAGGCGGTGCGCCATCGCCTGCAGCGCCATGGAGCGCAGGCCGTGCCCGCCGGGGATGGATGCCGGCGGGAGGTAGATCCGCCCGTTCTCCAGGTCGGTCACCGACCGGGCGGAGTGGGGGAGGTCGTTGACGTAGATCAGCTCGAACCCGAGCTGCTCCGCCATGATGCTCACGGTCCGGTGGGTGAGGGCTCCCGTGCCGTGCCCGGCGGCCTTGAGCTGCTTCTCGGCGAGGCGCTCGATGTCGGGGAGGTGGTTGTCGATGGCACGCATCCGCAGGCGCAGCTCCGTGTTGGCGCGGCGGGCCTCCTCCGGGCTCGCGATCGTCTCGCGCTCGCGGCGTTGCAGCTCGCGGTGCAGGCCCAGGACCGCCTCGATGGTCTCGTCGCTGATGCCCTTGGTCACCTTGACCGGGGCGATGCCCAGCTGGCGGAACACGGGGCTCGCCTGCGCCCGGTCCAGCTCGATCTCCAGAGCCGCCCGCCGGTTCGGCGGCTCAGCCGACAGCAGCTCGGTCACCTCGGTGCCGGTGACGCGGGCGATCTCCTGCAGGAGCGACAGCTTGGGCTCGCGCTTGCCGTTCTCGATGAGGCTCAGCTGGCTGCCGGCGACGCCGACGAGGGCCCCGAGCCCGTCGAGGGTGTACCCCTGCGCGAGACGGTGGTGCCGGATGCGGTGACCCAGCGTGGTCAGTTCGAGCGACGTCGCCATTCCTTGACCATATCTAAACTTTCGAGATTCTTAGCAACGTATGGCCTCGAAATTTCTCTTCCACCGGCGCACAGTGGAGGAAGACCTTCGATTTGCCTCCCCAACGACCGAGGAGAACGACATGGCTCTTGCCGACATCTTCGCCCGCCCCGCCCGTCCGCAGGCTCGGCCCGCCGGCGCCCGCCCCGCGGGTCTCGGCGCCCGCCCGACCATTGACGGGCCCGGACTGGCCGCCCTCGTCGCCTGGGTCGACCAGGTCGCCGCCCTCACCCAGCCCGACCGCATCCACTGGGTCGACGGCTCGGCGGCCGAGAACGACGCCCTTCTGCGCGAGATGGTGGACGAGGGCAAGCTCATCAAGCTCAACCCCGAGTGGCGCCCCGGCTCGTACCTCGCCCGCTCCCACCCCGGCGACGTCGCTCGCCTCGAGTCGCGCACCTTCATCGCCTCCGAGCGCGAGGAGGACGCCGGTCCCACCAACAACTGGATCGCCCCGGCGGAGATCCGTCAGACGCTCGACGGCGTCTTCGAGGGGTCGATGCGCGGACGCACGATGTACGTCGTCCCCTTCTCGATGGGCGCCGTCGGCGGCCCGCTCAGCCACATCGGCGTGCAGCTGACCGACAGCGCCTACGCCGTGGCATCCATCGGCGTCATGACGCGCGTCGGTACCGCCGTCGTCGAGCAGATCGCCGCGGGGGCCCCGTGGGTCAAGACCGTGCACTCGGTCGGTGCGCCGCTCGCCCCCGGACAGGTGGATGCCGCCTGGCCCTGCAACGACGAGAAGTACATCGTCCACTTCCCCGACACGCTCGAGGTGTGGTCGTTCGGCTCCGGCTACGGCGGCAACGCGATCCTCGCCAAGAAGTGCTTCGCGCTGCGCATCGCCTCGGTCATCGGGCGCGACGAGGGCTGGCTCGCCGAGCACATGCTGCTCATCCGCGTCATCGACCCGGCCGGCAAGGCGTACCACGTGGCCGCGGCGTTCCCGTCGGCCTGCGGCAAGACCAACCTCGCGATGCTCCGCCCGACCATCCCCGGCTGGCGCGTCGAGACCCTCGGCGACGACATCACCTGGATCCGACCCGGCGAGGACGGCCGCCTGTGGGCGATCAACCCCGAGGCCGGCTTCTTCGGCGTCGCGCCGGGCACCGGCGAGTCGACGAACGTCACCGCGGTCGAGACGCTATGGGGCAACACGATCTTCACCAACGTCGCGCTGCGCCCCGACGGCGACGTGTGGTGGGAGGGCCTGACCGACGAGGCGCCGCCGCACCTCATCGACTGGGAGGGCAACCCCTGGACGCCCGCGTCCGGTCGTCCGGCCGCGCACCCCAACTCGCGCTTCACGGTCGGCGCGGCCCAGTGCCCGCAGATCGCCGAGGACTGGGAGGCGCCCGAGGGCGTTCCGCTGGATGCCATCCTCTTCGGCGGCCGTCGCGCGACCAACGTCCCCCTCGTGCTCGAGGCCACCGACTGGGCGCACGGCGTCTTCCTCGGCTCGACGATCTCGAGCGAGAAGACCGCCGCGCAGGAGGGCACTGTCGGCGAGCTGCGCCGCGACCCCTTCGCCATGCTCCCGTTCTGCGGCTACAACATGGGCGACTACTTCGGCCACTGGCTGTCCGTCGGTGAGAAGCTCCGCTTCGACCGGGCCCCGCGCATCTTCCAGGTCAACTGGTTCCGCAAGGGCGACGACGGCCGCTTCCTGTGGCCGGGCTTCGGCGACAACGCCCGCGTCATCGACTGGATCATCCGCCGCGTCGACGGTCAGGTCGGCGCGGTCGACAGCCCCATCGGACGTCTGCCCGAGATCGAGGACCTCAACCTCGACGGGCTGGACCTCCCCGCCGCGGACCTCGACGAGCTGTTCTCGATCGACGCGCAGTCGTGGCTGCGCGAGGCCGACCTGACCGAGCAGTTCTACGACAGCTTCGGCTCGCACCTGCCCGCCGCGCTCCGTGCGGAGCTGGCCTCGCTGCGGTACCGCCTGCGTCAGCGCTGACGCCGTCGACACGACGCCCCTCCCGTTCTTGGCGCGCGGGAGGGGCGTCGTCCTGTCCGCCGCCCACCGCCCGCCCCGCCGCGTCCCACGTCGGCACCGGAGGAGAGGCAGCGCGAGGAGGCCCGACGGGTCAGACCAGCAGCTGGTGCTTCGCGAGGTCGCGGTAGAGGGGCGTGGATGCCACGAGCTCGCTGTGCGTGCCCTGCCCGACGACCCGGCCGTGCTCGAGCACGACGATGA
>VGAV01000058.1 GCA_016870695.1 Actinomycetota bacterium
GGCCGCCTCGACCTCCGCGGCATCCGGGCCCCCGCCCTACTGGCGCTTTCGGGGGCCGTCCTGGCTGTGATCGGCTACACCGTGCCCGCGGCGACCACGGCCTTCGCCCTGCAGAGCGTCTACATGGCCGAGGTGTGGACGGCGCTCGATCACTCGTCGGGTCTGTGGGAGGTCGTCGGATCGGGCGGCTTCGCCGTCGCCGTCATCGGCGTCTGCCTCCTCGTCTGCCGCACCCCGCTCCGGTGGATCGCCCTGCCGCTGCGAGCCGTCGGGTCGATGCCGCTGACGGCCTACGTCGCCCAGCTCCTCGTGTGGGCCGTCGTCGCGCTGGTCGTGCTCGGGAACACCACCGACCTCTACGGCATCCGGGATGCCGGACTGTTCTGGCCGCTCACCATCGGACTCGTGCTGGGATGCACGGCGTGGGCGCTGCTCCTCGGGCGGGGCCCCCTGGAGAGGCTCATCGACGCGGCGGTCCGCTTCGTCGTCGGACCCGGGGCCCGCCGAGAGCAGCCGCGCAGCGTCGATAGGCTGGAGCAATGAGCAGCGAGACCGGACACGGCACGAACGAGGGCGCCCTGTGGGGCGCCCGCTTCTCGGGCGGACCGTCTCCCGAGCTGGCGGCGTTGAGCCGATCCACCCACTTCGACTGGGACCTCGCGCTGTACGACATCGCCGGCTCGCACGCCCACGCGGCCGCTCTGGAGGCGGCGGGCTACCTCACCGCCGACGAGGCCGCCGCGATGCACGACGGCCTGGACGACCTCGCCGATCGCCTGCGCGCCGGCACGCTGGTCGCCGCGCCCGGCGATGAGGACGTCCACGGCGCGCTCGAGCGCGTCCTCATCGAGACGGTGGGACCAGCCCTCGGCGGCAAGCTGCGGGCGGGACGCAGCCGCAACGACCAGATCGCGACGCTGGTGCGTCTGTACCTGCTCGACCACGCCCGGACCATCTCCCGCGAGCTGCTGCGTCTCATCGACGCGCTCGTCGCCCAGTCGTCCGCTCACGAGGACGCCGTCATGCCGGGCCGCACCCACCTGCAGCACGCGCAGCCCGTGCTCCTGGCCCACCATCTGCAGGCGTACGGCTGGGCCTTCACCCGCGGCCTGGAGCGGCTGCGGGACTGGACCGTCCGCGCCTCGGTCTCGCCGTACGGCGGGGGAGCGCTCGCGGGAGCGACGCTCGGTCTCGACCCGCAGCTCGTGGCGGACCGTCTCGGTCTGGCGCGTCCGGCCGAGAACTCCCTCGACGGCACCGCCTCCCGCGACGTCGTCGCGGAGTTCGCCTTCATCGCCGCGATGATCGGCGTCGACCTCTCGCGTCTGTCCGAGGACGTCATCCTCTGGAACACCCGGGAGTTCGGCTTCGTCACGCTCGACGACGCCTACTCGACGGGCTCGAGCATCATGCCCCAGAAGAAGAACCCGGACATCGCGGAGCTGGCCCGCGGCAAGGCCGGTCGTCTCATCGGCAACCTCTCCGGGCTCCTCGCGACCCTCAAGGGCCTGCCGCTGGCGTACAACCGCGACCTCCAGGAGGACAAGGAGCCGGTCTTCGACTCCGTCCGCACGCTGGAGCTGGTGCTCCCCGCGTTCTCGGGGATGATCGCGACGCTGCGCTTCCACACCGAGCGCATGGCCGAGCTCGCCCCGCAGGGGTTCTCCTTGGCGACGGACGTCGCCGAGTGGCTCGTGCGTCAGGGCGTCGCGTTCCGGGACGCGCATGAGATCTCCGGCGCCCTCGTCCGCGCCTGCGAGGAGCGCGGCATCGGGCTGGAGGACGCCGACGACGACCTGCTCGTCTCGGTCTCGTCCCTGCTCACCCCGCAGGTCCGCGAGGTCCTGTCGGTCGAGGGCTCCGTGGCCAGCCGCACCGGCGCCGGCGGAACCGCGCCGGACCGCGTGCGGGAGCAGCGCACCGAGCTCGTGCAGCGCGCCCAGACCGCGGCGCGCGCGGTCGGCGTCTGACGACGCCGCGCCCGACGCGCGAGCCCCGCGGGGCCGGGCGCGCCGCCGGCCCGCTGATAGCCTGAAGGGGTGTCCGCCCCGATCGACGCCGCGCCCGTGAGCGCCCTCGCCCCCGCCAACGACCCGTCGTTCGAGAACGTCTGGGACGAGCTGCAGTGGCGCGGCCTCGTGCACGTCTCGACCGACGAGGCCGAGCTGCGCGAGATGCTCGGGGGCGACCCGATCGTGTTCTACTGCGGCTTCGACCCGACCGCTCCGAGCCTGCACCTGGGCAACCTCGTTCAGCTGCTCACCATGCGCCGTCTGCAGCTGGCCGGTCACCGTCCCTTGGGTCTCGTCGGCGGATCGACGGGCCTCATCGGGGATCCGCGTCCGACCGCGGAGCGCACGCTCAACACTCCCGAGACCGTCGGCGCCTGGGTGGACCGGCTGCGCGCGCAGGTCGAGCGCTTCCTCGACTTCGAGGGCGACAACGCCGCGCGCATGGTCAACAACCTCGACTGGACGGCGCCGCTCAGCGCCATCGACTTCCTGCGCGAGATCGGCAAGCACTTCCGCGTCGGCACGATGCTCAAGAAGGACGCGGTCAGCGCCCGCCTGAACTCCGAGGCCGGCATCAGCTACACGGAGTTCAGCTACCAGATCCTCCAGGGGATGGACTACCTCGAGCTGCATCGCGCCTACGGCTGCATGCTGCAGACCGGCGGCAGCGACCAGTGGGGCAACCTCACCAGCGGCACCGACCTGGTGCGCAAGGTCGAGGGCACCTCGGTGCACGCCATCGGCACGCCGCTGATCACGAACAGTGACGGTACGAAGTTCGGCAAGAGCGAGGGCAACGCGATCTGGCTGGATGCCGAGATGTGCAGCCCGTGGACGATGTACCAGTTCTGGCTGAACACCGACGACCGCGACGTGATCTCCCGCCTGAAGGTCTTCACCTTCCTCGCCAAGGACGAGATCGACGGCTACGCCCGCCTCGTCGAGGAGGAGCCTTTCCGCCGCGCCGCGCAGAAGCGGCTGGCTCGCGAGGTCGTCACGACGGTGCACGGCATCGACGCGGCCGACGCGGTCATCGCCGCGACGGAGGCGCTGTTCGGCCAGGGGGATCCGAGGACCCTGGATGCCGCCGTCCTCCGCGACGCGCTGGAGGAGCTGCCGAACGCGACGGTCCCCCCGGGCAGCACCGTGGTCGAGGCCCTGCTGGCAAGCGGTCTGGTCACGAGCCTGAGCGAGGCGCGCCGGGCGATCGGACAGGGCGGGGTGTCGCTCGACGGCGTCAAGGTCACCGCCGACGACGCGGTCGTCGAGGGGACGTTGCCCGGCGGGGTGTCGGTCCTGCGTCGAGGCAAGAAGACCCTCGCCGGGATCTTCCTGGGCTGACATGCCGTTCACGCCGAGCCACGCGGTCGTCGCACTTCCCTTCGTGCGGACGCCGCTGGTGCCGGCGGCGATCGCGGTCGGGGCGATGACCCCCGACCTGCCGCTGTTCCTCCGCGGCATGGTGCCGCATTACGGCATGACGCACGACCCGGTCTGGGTGCCGCTCACCGTGACCGTCGCCCTCGTGCTGCTGCTCGTGTGGCGGTGCGTGCTGCGACCCGCGGTGATCGAGTTCGTCCCGGGCGTCGTCGCGAGCCGTCTCCCCAGCGAGTGGGAGGGGGGAGCGCGTGCCGGTGCGCGGGAGACGTTCGCCGGGGGAGTGCGCGGTCTCCTGCTGCTCGTGTTGTCGCTCGCGATCGGCGTGCTCTCTCACATCGTGTGGGACGTGTTCACGCACGAGGGCCGTGCGGGGACCGAGCTGTTCCCGGTGCTCGAGGAGCAGTGGGGACCGTTGCTCGGCATCAAGTGGCTACAGCACGGTTCGAGCGCCGCCGGGTTGGCGATCCTCGCCGTCGCCGGTGCGGTCTGGCTCGCCCGGCGTCGTCCGCGCGCGGTCTCCCGTGTGCTGCCGTCGGCGGTGCGCGTCGTGTGGTGGGCATCGTTGCCGGCCGCTCTGATCATCGCGTCGGTCGTGGGCTTCGTGACGCTCGGCCCGTTCGACGAGGAGTTCACTCCGGCGCATCTGGCCTACGCGACTCTGCCGCAGGCCTGCGCCGTGTGGGGCGTCGCCAGCCTCCTTGCCTGCATCGTCCTGCAGGAGCGCCGACGGAGGACACTACCGCGGAAACACGCGGAATCCGGGTTGCGACACGCCCGGGATCGGGCCTGATTGGCCAGACCGTGGGGACGCACGTAAAGTATTACTTGTTCGCCCCACAGGGGAGAGCGGAGCGGCCGGAAGGCCCCGCGTCCTCTCAAGCGGTGAACGAATCCCCATCACAATACTTGAGAGCTTCGGCGCGAAGGTCTACGATGAGGAACCCGCCACTCGGCACTTGTCCTCGACTCTCCTGCTCGTCAGAGCGGTTGGATGTCGACTTGACAGATCGAGCGCGGCATATAAGGTAGTGAAGTTGCCTCACGGGTAGGTCGAGAGATCGTTTCTGTGGGTGCGTCCGTTCCTTGAGAACTCAACAGCGTGCACTTGTCAAATGCCAATTTATTCCTCGTCGGTCTTCGGACTGCGAGAAATTCCTTTGGATCAAAGACCACTCCTTCGGGGGTGGCAACGGATAGTCAGCAATGATGTATCTCTTTGGTCAGTTTCAAACTCGCTGCGGCACGGTTTTTCCCCGTGTTGTATGCATTTCTTTTTTACGGAGAGTTTGATCCTGGCTCAGGATGAACGCTGGCGGCGTGCTTAACACATGCAAGTCGAACGGTGAAGCCAAGCTTGCTTGGTGGATCAGTGGCGAACGGGTGAGTAACACGTGAGCAACCTGCCCTGGACTCTGGGATAAGCGCTGGAAACGGCGTCTAATACTGGATATGAGGCGTGATCGCATGGTCAACGTCTGGAAAGATTTTTCGGTCTGGGATGGGCTCGCGGCCTATCAGCTTGTTGGTGAGGTAATGGCTCACCAAGGCGTCGACGGGTAGCCGGCCTGAGAGGGTGACCGGCCACACTGGGACTGAGACACGGCCCAGACTCCTACGGGAGGCAGCAGTGGGGAATATTGCACAATGGGCGGAAGCCTGATGCAGCAACGCCGCGTGAGGGATGACGGCCTTCGGGTTGTAAACCTCTTTTAGCAGGGAAGAAGCGAAAGTGACGGTACCTGCAGAAAAAGCGCCGGCTAACTACGTGCCAGCAGCCGCGGTAATACGTAGGGCGCAAGCGTTATCCGGAATTATTGGGCGTAAAGAGCTCGTAGGCGGTTTGTCGCGTCTGCTGTGAAATCCCGAGGCTCAACCTCGGGCCTGCAGTGGGTACGGGCAGACTAGAGTGCGGTAGGGGAGATTGGAATTCCTGGTGTAGCGGTGGAATGCGCAGATATCAGGAGGAACACCGATGGCGAAGGCAGATCTCTGGGCCGTAACTGACGCTGAGGAGCGAAAGGGTGGGGAGCAAACAGGCTTAGATACCCTGGTAGTCCACCCCGTAAACGTTGGGAACTAGTTGTGGGGACCATTCCACGGTTTCCGTGACGCAGCTAACGCATTAAGTTCCCCGCCTGGGGAGTACGGCCGCAAGGCTAAAACTCAAAGGAATTGACGGGGACCCGCACAAGCGGCGGAGCATGCGGATTAATTCGATGCAACGCGAAGAACCTTACCAAGGCTTGACATACACCAGAACGGGCCAGAAATGGTCAACTCTTTGGACACTGGTGAACAGGTGGTGCATGGTTGTCGTCAGCTCGTGTCGTGAGATGTTGGGTTAAGTCCCGCAACGAGCGCAACCCTCGTTCTATGTTGCCAGCACGTAATGGTGGGAACTCATGGGATACTGCCGGGGTCAACTCGGAGGAAGGTGGGGATGACGTCAAATCATCATGCCCCTTATGTCTTGGGCTTCACGCATGCTACAATGGCCGGTACAAAGGGCTGCAATACCGTGAGGTGGAGCGAATCCCAAAAAGCCGGTCCCAGTTCGGATTGAGGTCTGCAACTCGACCTCATGAAGTCGGAGTCGCTAGTAATCGCAGATCAGCAACGCTGCGGTGAATACGTTCCCGGGTCTTGTACACACCGCCCGTCAAGTCATGAAAGTCGGTAACACCTGAAGCCGGTGGCCCAACCCTTGTGGAGGGAGCCGTCGAAGGTGGGATCGGTAATTAGGACTAAGTCGTAACAAGGTAGCCGTACCGGAAGGTGCGGCTGGATCACCTCCTTTCTAAGGAGCATCTGGCACTACAGTCTTCGGGTTGTGGTGTCCAGGCGCCGGATCAGACCGAATGTGTCTGCCGGTTAGCTCATGGGTGGAACATTTGATGGGGTGCTCAGTCTGAGGATTCTGGATCTAGTACGCAGCTTGCTGTGGGAACGGTTCGGGTCGGAGGGGTGGGTGCATGCACGCTGTTGGGTCCTGAGGGGCCGGGCGCTGATCGCGCTAGTCGGAAGGCTGGTGGTGGTTGGTGGCTGTTCCTCGAGGGCCTTTTCCTGCGCCGGTGTTCGGTGGTGGGGGAGGGTACCGCCCGTACTTTGAGAACTACACAGTGGACGCGAGCATCTTCGACATGATCCTTCGGGATGGTGTCGTGAAGATGATCTTAAAGATCATTAGTCAATTTTTTGACGATTCAACTCATGTGATTTCAAGTCTTTAAGAGCAAACGGTGGATGCCTTGGCATCTGGAGCCGAAGAAGGACGTAGCAATCTGCGATAAGCCTCGGGGAACTGATAAGCGAGTTTTGATCCGAGGATGTCCGAATGGGGAAACCCCGCTGGGCGGCGTGCCGACCTAGTGACTCCCGCCTGAATATATAGGGCGGGTAGAGGGAACGTGGGGAAGTGAAACATCTCAGTACCCACAGGAAGAGAAAGCAACAGCGATTCCGTGAGTAGTGGCGAGCGAAACCGGAAGAGGCTAAACCTAGCGTGTGTGATAGCCGGCAGGCGTTGCATGTTGGGGGTTGTGGGACTTTTCTGATTGTTCTGCCGAGCAGTCGACGTGACAAGAGGGTATAGACGAACGGTTTTGAATGGCCGGTCATAGAGGGTGCGAACCCCGTAGTCGAAATGCCTGTTCTTGGCGTGAAGAGTATCCCAAGTAGCACGGGGCCCGAGAAATCCCGTGTGAATCTGTCAGGACCACCTGATAAGCCTAAATACTCCCAGATGACCGATAGCGGACAAGTACCGTGAGGGAAAGGTGAAAAGTACCCCGGGAGGGGAGTGAAATAGTACCTGAAACCGTTTGCTTACAAACCGTTGGAGCCTCCTTAGTAGGGGTGACAGCGTGCCTTTTGAAGAATGAGCCTGCGAGTTAGCGATACGTGGCGAGGTTAACCCGTGTGGGGTAGCCGTAGCGAAAGCGAGTCTGAATAGGGCGATTCAGTCGCGTGTCCTAGACCCGAAGCGAAGTGATCTATCCATGGCCAGGTTGAAGCGACGGTAAGACGTCGTGGAGGACCGAACCCACTTAGGTTGAAAACTGAGGGGATGAGCTGTGGATAGGGGTGAAAGGCCAATCAAACTTCGTGATAGCTGGTTCTCTCCGAAATGCATTTAGGTGCAGCGTTGCGTGTTTCTTGCCGGAGGTAGAGCTACTGGATGGCCGATGGGCCCTACAAGGTTACTGACGTCAGCCAAACTCCGAATGCCGGTAAGTGAGAGCGCAGCAGTGAGACTGTGGGGGATAAGCTTCATAGTCGAGAGGGAAACAACCCAGACCACCAACTAAGGTCCCTAAGCGCGTGCTAAGTGGGAAAGGATGTGGAGTTGCTTAGACAACCAGGAGGTTGGCTTAGAAGCAGCCACCCTTGAAAGAGTGCGTAATAGCTCACTGGTCAAGTGATTCCGCGCCGACAATGTAACGGGGCTCAAGCACGCCACCGAAGTTGTGGCATTGACATTATTGGTAGGCCTTCGTGGTCCAGCCGTGTTGATGGGTAGGAGAGCGTCGTGTCGCGAGTGAAGCGGCGGGGTGACCCAGCCGTGGATGCGACACGAGTGAGAATGCAGGCATGAGTAGCGAAAGACGTGTGAGAAACACGTCCTCCGAAAGACCAAGGGTTCCAGGGTCAAGCTAATCTTCCCTGGGTAAGTCGGGACCTAAGGCGAGGCCGACAGGCGTAGTCGATGGACAACGGGTTGATATTCCCGTACCGGCGAAGAACCGCCCAAGCTAATCCAGTGGTGCTAAGAGTCCTAGCTCGGAATGTTCGGATCCCTTCGGGGTGATGTCGTCCGTGTGAACGCTCGACCCCATGCTGGTGCGGCTAGCGTATTAACAGGTGTGACGCAGGAAGGTAGCCCAAGCCAGGCGATGGTGGTCCTGGTGCAAGTGCGTAGGCCGAGTGATAGGCAAATCCGTCACTCACATAGGCTGAGACACGATGCGGATGAAAAGTGGGTGATCCTATGCTGCCGAGAAAAGCATCGACGCGAGGTTCTAGCTGCCCGTACCCCAAACCGACTCAGGTGGTCAGGTAGAGAATACCAAGGAGATCGAGAGAATCGTGGTTAAGGAACTCGGCAAAATGCCCCCGTAACTTCGGGAGAAGGGGGGCCTTCGACGTATTAGGACTTGCTCCGAAAGCGTTTGGAGGCCGCAGAGACTAGTGGGTAGCGACTGTTTACTAAAAACACAGGTCCGTGCGAAGTCGCAAGACGATGTATACGGACTGACGCCTGCCCGGTGCTGGAAGGTTAAGAGGACCGGTTAGCCGCAAGGCGAAGCTGAGAATTTAAGCCCCAGTAAACGGCGGTGGTAACTATAACCATCCTAAGGTAGCGAAATTCCTTGTCGGGTAAGTTCCGACCTGCACGAATGGCGTAACGACTTCCCAACTGTCTCAACCGCGAACTCGGCGAAATTGCATTACGAGTAAAGATGCTCGTTACGCGCAGCAGGACGGAAAGACCCCGTGACCTTTACTACAGCTTGGTATTGGTGTTCGGTGTGGCTTGTGTAGGATAGGTGGGAGACTGTGAAGCGGACACGCCAGTGTTCGTGGAGTCATTGTTGAAATACCACTCTGGTCACTCTGGATATCTAACTTAGAACCGTGATCCGGTTCAGGGACAGTGCCTGGTGGGTAGTTTAACTGGGGCGGTTGCCTCCCAAAAAGTAACGGAGGCGCCCAAAGGTTCCCTCAACCTGGTTGGCAATCAGGTGGCGAGTGTAAGTGCACAAGGGAGCTTGACTGTGAGACTGACAGGTCGAGCAGGGACGAAAGTCGGGACTAGTGATCCGGCAGTGGCTTGTGGAAGCGCTGTCGCTCAACGGATAAAAGGTACCTCGGGGATAACAGGCTGATCTTGCCCAAGAGTCCATATCGACGGCATGGTTTGGCACCTCGATGTCGGCTCGTCGCATCCTGGGGCTGGAGTAGGTCCCAAGGGTTGGGCTGTTCGCCCATTAAAGCGGTACGCGAGCTGGGTTTAGAACGTCGTGAGACAGTTCGGTCCCTATCCGCTGCGCGCGTAGGAAGTTTGAGAGGATCTGACCCTAGTACGAGAGGACCGGGTTGGACGAACCTCTGGTGTGTCAGTTGTTCCGCCAGGAGCACCGCTGATTAGCTACGTTCGGGATGGATAACCGCTGAAAGCATCTAAGCGGGAAGCCGGCCTCAAGATGAGACTTCCATACCTTCGGGTGAGAGGCTCCCAGCCAGACTACTGGGTTGATAGGCCGGATGTGGAAGCGCAGTAATGCGTGAAGCTGACCGGTACTAATAAGCCGATGACTTGATAACACACCGTTTTTGGTGCTTGCGTCCACTGAGTGGTTCTCGATGTACGGTCGGGAACACAACAATGAAATAGTCGTTGTTGGTTTTTGAAACATCAATAGTGTTTCGGCGGCCATAGCGAGAGGGAAACGCCCGGTCACATTCCGAACCCGGAAGCTAAGCCTCTCAGCGCCGATGGTACTGCAGGGGGGACCCTGTGGGAGAGTAGGACACCGCCGGACTTCTTCAACGAAATGGCCACCCAACGCTGGGTGGCCATTTCGCATTTACAGGCACATTTCGACGTCGCCGCCATGGCGTG
>VGAV01000059.1 GCA_016870695.1 Actinomycetota bacterium
CCCCTGGATGCCATCGCCTCTCCCGCGCCCGAGGAGCGGTCGCGGGTCAACTGGCTCAACATCTTCTACGCGGCCGAGTGGGCCGTCTTCGCCGGCTTCGCGCTGTATCTCTGGTACCGCCTCGCGCGGGACGCCTGGGAGAAGGAGGTCGAAGACCTCGAAGACGCGCAGGCCGAGGCCGCGGAGGCGGCGGGCGGAGCGGCAGGGGTCGCGGCATCCCGCGACTAGACTGGCAGCCATGCCCCGCGCCCCCAAGCTCGCCTCGTTCCCGGCGATCCGCGGAGCCCTGAAGTTCTACCAGATCTGCTCCGTGATCACGGGTGTCGGCCTGCTGCTGCTGGTCGCCGAGATGATCGTGAAGTACACGCCCATCCACAAGGAGCTGTTCCTGGGCGGATCGGGCGGCTTCCTGTGGTTCGCGGACGCCATCCCCGGCCCCGGATGCCAGTGGTTCTCGCTCTTCCTCCCGGGCGGCAACGGCTGCGACATCGTCTCCACCGGCGACGGGCTGAACATCTCGCTCGCGATCCTCGTCGCGCACGGCTGGTTCTACGTCGTGTACCTCTTCTCGTGCTTCCGCATCTGGAGCCTCATGCGGTGGCCGTTCCGCCGCTTCATCTTCCTCGCGCTGGGCGGCGTCGTGCCGTTCCTGTCGTTCGTCCTCGAGGTCCGCACCGCCCGCGGTGTGCGCGCCTACCTGGCCGAGCGCGAGGCCGCCGAGGCATCCCCTCCCGCTTCCCCTGCCCGCACCGATAACGAAGGCATCCGGTGACCGAACAGACCGAAACGTCCCAGCGCCCCGTCCTGGTCGTCGACTTCGGCGCGCAGTACGCGCAGCTGATCGCCCGTCGCGTCCGCGAAGCGGGCGTCTACAGCGAGATCGTGCCGCACACCGCGACCGCGTCCGAGATCGCCGCGAAGAACCCCGTCGGCATCATCCTCTCCGGCGGTCCTTCGTCGGTGTACGAGGACGGTGCTCCCCGCCTGGACACCGAGGTGTTCGACCTCGAGGTCCCGACCCTCGGCATCTGCTACGGCTTCCAGGTGATGGCGCAGGCGCTCGGCGGCGAGGTCGCGAACACGGGCCTCCGCGAGTACGGCGCCACCGACGCGACGATCGTCACCGAGGGCACGCTGCTGCAGGGGCAGCCGGTCGAGCAGAACGTGTGGATGAGCCACGGCGACCAGGTCTCGCGGGCGCCCGACGGCTTCGACGTGCTCGCGCGTACCGCGCACACCCCCGTCGCCGCGTTCGCGAACGACGCGCGCCGCATGTACGGCGTCCAGTGGCATCCCGAGGTCAAGCACTCCGATCACGGACAGAACGTCCTCGAGAACTTCCTCCACAAGGCGGCCGGCCTCCCCGCCGACTGGAACAGCGGCAACGTCATCGCCGAGCAGGTCGAGCGCATCCGCCAGCAGGTCGGCACCGGCCGCGTCATCTCGGCGCTGTCGGGCGGCGTGGACTCCGCCGTCTCCACCGCTCTGGTCCACGAGGCCGTCGGCGACCAGCTGATCGCCGTGTTCGTCGATCACGGACTCCTCCGCAAGGGCGAGCGCGAGCAGGTCGAGAACGACTACGTCGCCTCGACGGGCGTGCGCCTGATCACGGTGGACGCCCGCGAGACGTTCCTGAACGCCCTCGCCGGTGTCAGCGACCCGGAGCAGAAGCGCAAGATCATCGGCCGTGAGTTCATCCGCGCGTTCGAGCAGGTGCAGGCCGACCTGGTCGCGGAGGCGAAGGCCGAGGGCGAGCAGGTGCGCTTCCTCGTGCAGGGCACGCTGTACCCCGACGTCGTCGAGTCCGGCGGCGGCGCCGGCACCGCGAACATCAAGTCGCACCACAACGTCGGCGGCCTCCCCGAGGACCTGCAGTTCGAGCTCGTCGAGCCGCTGCGTACCCTCTTCAAGGACGAGGTCCGCGCCATCGGCCGCGAGCTGGGTCTGCCCGAAGCGATCGTCGGCCGCCAGCCCTTTCCGGGGCCCGGTCTTGGCATCCGCATCGTGGGCGAGGTCACCGCTGACCGCCTCGAGATCCTGCGTGAGGCCGACGCCATCGCCCGCGCCGAGCTGACCAAGGCGGGACTCGACACCGAGATCTGGCAGTGCCCCGTCGTGCTCCTGGCCGATGTGCGCTCGGTCGGCGTGCAGGGCGACGGCCGCACCTACGGCCACCCGATCGTGCTGCGGCCCGTCTCGTCCGAAGACGCGATGACCGCCGACTGGACGCGCCTGCCCTACGACGTGCTGTCGAAGATCTCCAACCGGATCACCAATGAGGTGCGCGATGTGAACCGCGTGGTGCTCGACGTGACGTCGAAGCCCCCGGGGACCATCGAGTGGGAGTGACGCTCCCTGTGCGCTGACGCCCCGGCATCCCTCGCGGATGCCGGGGCGTCGCCCGTTCCCGGGGGCTCCGCGTATGCCGGAGTGGCCCCGGGGCCACCGTGCGCGCCCCGGGGCCACTCGCGGTGCTTCGCTTTCCCCGCGGCGCGCCACCGCCCCCGGCGGCACGGCCGGTGCGGGAGGGTGAAGAACCGGGCCGCAGGCGGTCGACGCGGGCGGAGTGAGCGAGGATGAAGGGATGCGCGACAGGTTCGTACGCCCGACCCGGGTGGATGCCGTCTTCCCCACGCTCGTGGCCCCCCGCACCCGCCCGGCGGGTATCGCTCCGGGCTTCTCGGTCTCCGGGCTCGTCGAGGCGGCCGCCCGGTGACCGAGTTCCCCGACGCCTGGTACCTCATCCTGTCGAGCAGGCTCATCCCCGACCTCGACGGCGGCTACACGATCTCCACCCTCGCCCGCGCGCGGCAGATGGCCGAGGCCGGCGCGGACGGCGGCCGCGGACCGCTCCTGCTGACCGTCGATCCCGGAACGGCGGAGGCGCACACCGCGCATCGCGAGGAATTCGTGCGCCGCGGTGCGGCAGCGGCATCCGGAGTCTTCCGCAACCTCTTCGACGAGGCGACCGGTCCCGCGGGGGGCGCGGCGGACTGGGCGCTCGCCGCCGCTCGACCCGGTCACCCCGATCCGGCCCTCGACTACCGCACGGTGGCCGACGGGGCCATCGAGCTCCCGGTCATCGTGGGCGACCCGGACTGGCACCTGACGACGGCGCCGGTCGTGATCCGGGATGCCACGGGCCGCACCGCCGGCACCGTCGAGGGCTTCGGCGGGCTCTACCGGGCATGGCTCACCGATGTCGTCAGGCGGCTGCGCGCCGAACGCGACCGTCCGGTCGTCCTCGTCTGCGAGTCCCGGCAGCTGGGCGAGCTGCTCGTCGCGTGGGACGACCCGGACGTGCGGATCGTCCACACGGTCCACACCATCCACCTCGACCCGCCGTTCACGGCGGACGCGCCCGTCAACCCGCTGTGGACGCGCTGGCTCGCGCTCGCGCCCCGCTTCGACGCGGTGCTCTGGCCGACGCCGTGGCAGCGCGACGAGGTCCGCGCCCGCTTCGGCGACGACCGTGTCGACGTCGTCGCCCCCCACGGAGTGGCCGGTCCCGCGTCACCGTCGACCGCGGACCGCGCGGGCGGCCCCGTGGTCGTGCTCGGTCGTCTGGCTCCCGGCAAGCGTCTCGACCACGCCGTCCGCGCCTTCGCGCGGGTGCTCGCGGCGGTGCCGCACGCGCGTCTCGAGCTCTGGGGCGACGGGGCGGAGCGCGCGCGGCTGGAGGCTCTGGTCGCCGCCGAGACGGGTGTGGGGCACGCGGTGACCCTCCCGGGGCTCACGGCCGACCCGGGTGCGGTGCTCGACACCGCCGCGATGTACCTCACCACGTCGGCCTTCGAGGGACAGGGACTCGCGCTGGTCGAGGCACTCGCGCACGGCGCCCCGGTGGTCGCGTACGACATCCGCTACGGCCCCCGCGACATGCTCGCGCACGGGGGCGGCATCCTGGTGCCCGATGGGGACGAGCAGGCCCTCGCCGACGCGATCACCCGGCTGCTGACCGACGCCGACCTGCGGTCGAGGTTCTCCGCCGAGGCGCTCGCCGCGGCATCCACCCTCACCCCCGACGCGGCGATGCGGACGCTGGCCGCGGTCTGCGCCGACGTCCTGTCACGACCCGCACGGCGCTGAGGGGGTCCGCGGCGCCGGCCCTCACGGTGCCGCCCTGCGGGTTTCTACCGGTCCTTCTCGCGACGCGCGTCGGCGAACAGCTCCTTCGTCCGCAGCAGCCGTAGCGCCGTCACGAGCACGAGCCCGCCGAGCACGTTGAACAGGAGCGTGTACGCGAACCAGCCGAGCCACTGCAGGTAGGTGATGTCGGCGCCGGACTGGATGGCCCCGAAGACGAGGAGCGAGTCCAGGATCGAGTGGAAGAGCTGCAGGCCGGCCAGCAGGAACCCGCCGATGACGGTCGCGACGATCTTGGCGGGGTCGGAGGTCGTGCCCTGTTGCATCCGGGTCATCAGGGTGATGGTGCTGCCGCCCAGCACGGCGAGGACGATGCTCTGCAGGCCGAACGGCGCGTCGACGTAGTGCGAGGCGGACTCGGCGAGCACGTCGTGCCAGTCGGGGAAGGCGGTGGTGAGCAGCCACATGAACACCCAGCCGCCGGCGAGGTTGGCCAGGAGGGTCCCGCCCCAGAGGCGGGCCAGCTGCCCGGCCGTGCCTTCCTTGGCGACGAGCGCGGCGATCGGCATGAGGAAGTTCTCGGTGAAAAGCTCGCTGTGGGCGAGGAAGAGCGCGATGAGCCCGACGCTGAACGCGAGGCCGGCGAGGAGCTGATCCCCGGTCTGGTACAGCACGCCGAGATACGCGGCGACGCCCAGCCCCACCTCGAGACCCCCGAAGAAGCCGGTGATGAGGACCACGCGCCACGGGCGCTGCAACCGCTCGGCGCCCTCGGTGACGGTGGTGTCGAAGGACTCGGCCAGCTCGTCCTCGACCACCTCGTCCGACTCGCCGACCTCGCGCCGGCGGTCCTCGTCGTCGCTCACGACCGGCCCGCCCACGGGTCGTAGTCGGCGATGAGCTTCTCCTGCGCAGGCCGCTCCTCCTCGGGGACGTGCTGCAGGTTGACCCGCACCCGGTACCAGAGCGAGCTCGATCCCCGCATGCCGTCGACGAGCACGTCGGCGGGGTGCAGCTGCGCAGCGGACTCCGGATGCCGCTGCCTCCAGGTCTCGAGAGCCTCCAGCGCCTCCGGCTTGGTCTTGGTCCGGGCCACCTCGATGAGCGGCATCGTCGAGGCGCGGCGTCCCGAGCCGTCGGAACCGCGGGGAGGCTTCTCGGTGGGGCCCATCTCGGTGGCCAGCGCCAGCAGGCCCTCCAACGACCCGGCCGCGTCGTCGATGCCGGCGTGCGGGTCGCCCAGGGACGCGAACCGTTCGGGCACGGTGAGCACCGTGAACGCCTCGGGGCGCCGGTCACGCACCTCGTCCCAGGTCAGCGGCGTGGACACGCGTGCGTCGGGGAGCGGTCGGATCGAGTAGGCCGAGGCGACGGTGCGGTCCTTGGCGTTCTGGTTGAAGTCGACGAAGACGCTCTCGCCCCGCTCCTCCTTCCACCAGCGTGCCGTGGCGAGGCCGGGGGCCCGGTTTTCCACCTCGCGCGCAAGCGTCTCAGCGGCTAGGCGCACGTCGGCGAACCCCCATTCCGGGCGGATGCGCACGAGGATGTGGAGGCCGCGCGAGCCTGAGGTCTTCGGCCAGCCGACGAGGCCGTGATCCTCGAGCACCTCGCGCGCGATGAACGCGACGTCGACGATCTGCGCCCAGTCGACCCCCGGCATCGGGTCGAGGTCGACCCGCAGCTCGTCGGGGTGATCGAGGTCCTCGGCGCGCACCGGGTGGGGGTTGAGGTCGAGGCATCCCAGGTTCACCACCCAGGCGAGGCCGGCGGCGTCGCGGAGGACGGTCTCCTCGGCCGACGTGCCGGAGGCGTAGTGCAGCGTCGCGGTGTCGACGAAGGCGGGGTGGTTGTCGGGGACCCGCTTCTGGAAGAACGGTTCCTGACCCAAGCCCTTCGCGAACCGCTTGAGCACCATCGGCCGGCCGCCCGCACCGCGCAGCGCGCCGTCCGCGACGGAGAGGTAATAGCGGACGAGGTCGAGCTTGGTCAGACCCGGCTCGGGGAAGACCACCCGGTCCGGGCTCGTGACGCGCACCTCGTGCCCGTCGACGTCGAGGGTCTCGGCGGGCGTCTTCGTGGGGCTCATGGCGCGAGGTTAGCGCCGCGGCATCCTGTGTCGAGACCCCTTGCGGGGGATCCCGGATGCCACGACCTCACCGCCGAGGGTCGTCAGATGCCGTCGCGGGAACGGGGAAGGCCGTGCCGGGGAACGACGAAGGGCCGCCCCGAAACGGGACGGCCCTTCGTGCGATGGGATGCGTCAGTTGTTGCCGCGCAGGATCGCGAGGATGCGCAGGATCTCGACGTACAGCCACACGACGGTGACCATGATGCCGAAGGCGCCGACCCAGCCGTACACACGGGGAGCGCCGTTGCGCACGCCGCGCTGGATCTGGTCGAAGTCGAGCACCAGCGAGTACGCGGCCATGATGACCACGAAGACACCGATGATGACACCGAGCGGGATGCCGAAGATCTCGATGCTGCTGCGCAGACCGAAGGCGCCACCGGCGAGCGGCACGTTGAACAGCATGAGGCCGAGGTTGACCAGGCTGAACACCAGGTAGCCGACCATGGCGATCATGAAGATCTTGGTGGCGCGAGCGGAGGCGCGGATCTTGCCGCTGGCGAAGAGCGCGAGGGTCACGCCGACGACCGAGAGGGTCGCGAGCGTCGCCTGCACGACGATGCCGGGGAACTGGAACTCGAAGAACGCCGAGATGCCACCGACGAACAGACCCTCGAACGCCGCGTAGGCGACGAACACGGGGACCGACGGCTTCTTCTTGAAGATGGCGACCATCGCGAGGACGAATCCGCCGAGGCCACCGATGATCATCGGGGCGACGTTGGGTCCGGACGTCACCGAGACGCTGCTCATCGTCCAGATCCAGCCGACGACGGCGGTGACGACGAGCACGCCGAACAGCGCGAGCGTCTTGAAGACGGTGTCTTCGACCGTCATGCGGCCGGTGTCGACCGAGCTGGCGGCCGGGGCGGCGTAGGCCCCCTCGAGACGCGCGTCCACTGCGGGGTCGGCGGCCGGGGGCGGGCTGTAGCGCGTCTGCGCGCCACCGGCTCGGGGGTCCTGGAACGCCGGGGTATTGAATGCCGGGTTGTTGAGGGCCACGGGAACTCACACTCCAAAGTTGTGATCACAGCACCGTGCTGTCAGACAACACTAGCCGAGGGGTCTCGGAGAATGCCGGTGCAGACTGGGATTCCGCTATGAGCGTGCGGGCCGTTCACCCTCCGTGGATAGCCTGTGCCGGTGGCATCCACGCGCCCCCTGATCATCGGCCACCGCGGCGCCCCCGGGTACCTGCCCGAGCACACGCGATCGTCGTATCTCCGCGCGATCTCGGTCGGAGTGGATGCCGTCGAGCCCGACGTCGTGCCCACGCAGGACGGCGTGCTGGTCGTCCGCCACGAGAGCGAGATCGGGGCGACGACCGACGTCGCCGACCGTCCCGAGTTCGCCGCCCGTCGGACGACGCGGCTCATCGACGGCGAGAGCGTCACCGGATTCTTCACCCTCGACTTCACCTGGGACGAGCTGTCGACCCTCCGCTGCCGGGAGCGGATCCCCGCGCTGCGGCCGTCGAGCGCCGGTCACGACGACCGCGAGCCGATGCTGCGCCTGCGCGACGTGCTCGCCCTCGCGCGCTCCGGCGGCGTGGGCGTCGTCCTGGAGATCAAGCACGCGGCGTCGTTCGCCCGGCTGGGGTTCGACATGGCCGCGCTCGTGCGCGACGAGCTGCGGGACGCCGGGTGGGCGGACGACCCGGTCCTCGTCATCGAGTCGTTCGAGCCGCTCGTCCTGGCGCGGCTGCGGGCCGGCGGCATCCGGGTCCCCGTCGTCCAGCTGCTCGAGGCGACGGGGGCGCCCTGGGACCTGCGCGAGCGGGACGGGGCGGACGCCGCCACGTGGGCGTCGATGCTCGCGCCCGAGGGTCTGCGGCGGCTGCGCGAGGAGGTCGACGGGATCAGCCCGGACAAGCGGCTGATCCTTGATCCGGACCGGCTCGGCCGCGTGCGGGGCCCGGCGGCATTCGTCGCCGCCGCGCAGGAGAGCGGCCTGCGGGTGTTCACGTGGACCTGCCGTCCCGAGAACGCGTTCCTGACGCGGTCGTTCCGGCGGCCCGGCGGTCCCGCGGCGTTCGGCGACTGGCAGGGGGAGTGGGCCGTGCTGCGCGCGGCGGGGCTGGACGGGGTCTTCGTCGACCATCCCGACCTGGGCCTGGAGTTCTTCGGCTGAGGCGCCGTGCCGGGCGCCTGTGCTCTGGGGCGGCTGCAGTGTCGCCGAACTCCTGTGTTCTGTGGCGGGTGGTGTGTAGGGGTCTCGCCGAACTCCTGTGTTTTCGGGCTGCACGCCCTCTCACGCCTCCGGGAGGACGGAATCCGGGCGGTGTTCCGGAGTTCGGCGGGGGAGCGGCCCCGAGCGGCGGGCGATGTTCCGGAGTTCGGCGGGGGAGCGGCCGCGAGCGGCGGGCGATGTTCAGGAGTTCGGGGCGAGCGGCGCGGGGAGTTCCGGAGCGCGGCACGGCGGGCGGCCGAGCCGCAACCCCGACCGGGCGGAGCGGGCCGGACGGGAGGATGGCCGGATGACGAGCGACGTGACGATCGTGGGTGCGGGCATCTCGGGACTGGCGTGCGCGCGGGCGCTGCACGACGCCGGGAGGACCGTGCGGGTGCTCGACCGCGGTCGTCGGGCCGGCGGGCGCCTGTCCAGCCGCACCCTCGACGGCCGGCCCGTCGACCTCGGCGCCTCCTACTTCGTCGTCGGCGACGACGAGCGGTTCGGGGCCGTCGTGTCCGACTGGGAGCGACGCGGTCTCGCCCGCCCCTGGACCGACACCTTCCAGGTGATCGAGGACGGTGGCCGGCCGAGCCCCAAGACCGGCCCGCTGCGGTGGGCCGCTCCACAGGGGCTACGGTCCCTGGCGCTCGACCTCGCCGACGGCCTCGACGTCACGTCGGAGCGCACGGTGGCATCCGTCGCCCCCTATCGCGTCGACGACGCGCCCGCGGGGGAGGTCGTCCTGGCGCTGCCCGCCCCGCAGGCCGCACGCCTGCACGACCCGGTGCCCGGTGCCGTGCAGGACTGGGAGCCGGTGATCGCCGTCGTGCTGCGCTGGGAGGAGCGGCGCTGGCCGGCCGACCTGCACGGGGCCTTCGTGAACGGCGATCCGGATGTCGCGTTCCTCGCGGACGACGGCGACCGCCGCGGAGACGGCGCACCCGTGGTGGTCGCCCACACGACCGGCGACCGGGCCCGGCGACACCTCGAGGATCCGGATGCCGCCATCGCCCCGGTCCTCGCCGCGACCCGGCGCCTGCTCGGCATCGACGCCGACCCGGTGGCGACGTACGCGCACCGCTGGACGTTCGCTCGTCCGACCGAGACCACCGGCGAACCGTTCTTCCGGTCCCCCGGACTGTCCGCGTGCGGCGATGCCTGGGGGGAGAGCTCCTCCGTGCGCACGGCGTGGGCGTCGGGGGACGCCCTCGGGCGGGCGCTCGCCGCGGGCTGAGGCGGTTCGCCCGCGGCATCCGGGGGTCCGGTAAACGCTCTGCGGTGGGGGAAACGCCGTGTCGGGGCGTTTCCACCGCGCCGGAGCGTTTACTGGTGAACCGGGCCGGGGGGTCGGCCGGTGCCGCTTCTAGTAGACGCCGGGCGGCGAGCGGCAGGCGGCGGTTGGATGCCGTCAGCGCAGACGCTCCGCCAGGTGCACGGCGTCCCACGGCGCCCGACCGCGGGCGTCGTTGTCGAAGTAGACGTAGACGTCGCGCGGCATCCCGTCCTCCGATCCGTCGCCGCTCCGCCAGCCGCGGATGCGGGCGGCCCACGCGTCCAGCTCGTCGTCGCCGTATCCACTGGCGTACAACTCC
>VGAV01000060.1 GCA_016870695.1 Actinomycetota bacterium
GGCATGGGCGAGGTCCCCGGCATCAAGCTCAACAACGTCATCGACTCCCTGCATTTCGTTGACTCTCGAGACAGCCCCGGTGTCCAACTGGCGGACTTTGTTGCGTTCCTCTTCCACCGGTCGAGCTTCCCGACCCAAGGGCACCCCGACGCAAACGCAGCGGTCGCCCGAATGATGGACGCCGTCACCTCCGTTCGGCGTACCTATCGGCAGGCCTGGCCCTAGCGCACGCGGGCGAGGACGTAACTCCCCAGGGAGCAGCGTCCGATCTCCCGGAACGGGAAGCGGAGCCACCAGCGGGCCAGCATGCGACGCTGTCGCTGCTCACGCTCGAGGCGGCGGATCAGCCAGATGACCGGCTCGCTCTCGGCGATCTCGACGGTCATTCTCCACGACTGCCGGCCGAGCGAGTAGACCGTCTCGTCGGGCTCGGGCTCGTCGGCATCCGACCACTCGAAGTGGACCGGCTCGGCGGACACTGGCACCCACTCGTCGTCAACGAGCACCGCGATGCCGACTGCTCCCTTGTCGGACCCGACTTGTTGCATGGTCATGGCGTGTCTCCCTCATTCGGGCTCTCTCTGGGTGTCCGCCACTGGCAGCGCGGACAGGGGTAGTTGTGGACGATCTCGTCCGGGAACTCGCAGTGCTCGCAGCACGGGTACTCGCCAATCACGACGCTCCCCTCTCGCAGGAGGTGGCCTGGTGCTCGAGCAGCCGCCAGAGCGCCGCCGGCTGGCCGTGCAGGGTGCCCTGGACGTCGTCGAACGTCTCGCCGCACGCGCAGACCGCGGGGCCGTTCACGAGCGTCCCCGCAGCGCCGACGTCGACACCTCGTACTCGTCCTCGACGAACGTGCCCCACTCGATCGCGAGGAACGCGCGCGGCGGGCGCTCGGCGTCGCCCGGCGCGAGCCGGTCCATGTGCCAGCCGTGCTCGCCGCACCAGCACGGCGACGTCCGCCGCCAGTCGACGCGCGCGGCGCCGCCCCACGCGATGCGGGTCGGCTCGTCGTCGGCCCACTCGTCGAGCATCATGCCGTCGTGCGCGTCGTGCGCGTTGCTCGCGATCTCGGCCAGCACGTCGAGCGCGAGGTCATCGAGGTCGGGAAGCTCTCGCCAGTCGACGCGGGCGACGACTTCGCCGTCCATCAGGCGGTGCAGTCTCACAGCTCCCCCGACCAGACGACGGGCACATCGACGATGCCGGCGCGCCATGCGGCCGCGAGGCGGTGGTGACCGTCCCACACGCGACCGTCGGCGCCGACGCAGATCGGCTTCCGGATACCCCAATCGCGGATCGACGCAGTGATCTTGACCATCGCCGACCGCTCGACGTCCCACAGTCGGCGGAACTCCTCAGCCCAGCCGAGCTCGTCACCGTCACGGACGACGGCCAGCAGCGCGGCGAGGGGCACCATGTGCGTTCGCGGCTCGTCTACCGCGCTGTCAGGCGTGTCGCGCGCCTGCGCGAGACGGTCGAACAGCGGTGTATCGGTGCTCATCTCGTTCCCTTCCGGCGGCCGCGCCGGGCGCGCATCCGTTTCTCTGTCTCGATCACGTCGGTCTCGCGGAACCGGCCCATCACCGGCTTGATCTCCTCCCAGGCGACCCAGTTGCGCATGGTGCGCTCGGTCACCCCGGCGCGGGCGGCGGCCTCGGACTGGGTCATCCATCGGCTCATGCGGCCGCCTCCACTTCGGGGACGAGCTCGGCGAACGCCTCAGCCCAGAACCCGTCCTCGGCGCGGTCGTCGGACTCCCAGTCGCACGTCGTGCACCGGTAGCTCGCCGGGTCGCCGGTGCGGCGAGGCGGCCGCACGCGCACCGTCTTGCAGTCGCACTCGGGGCACGGGTTCTTCGCCCACCGCGGCTGGTCGTCGAGCGGCCATTTCGCGAGCGCGTCGACGACGGACCACCACTGCGGCTCGCCAACGTGACGATGCAGGACGGCGTCGGCGAGGTCGCGGATCTCGGTCCGGTTGGCGAGCCAGTCGAAGTCGGCGAGCACCACCTGCAGGCAGACGTTCGCCTGATCGAAAGCCTCGGCGGTCTCGGCACCGGCCGCCAGCCCGCGGCGCCCGGCGAGCTGCGGGTCGACGAACACGGCCCAGTCGCGGAGCATCCGCATCAGGTCGTTCGACGCGTCGATGAGGTCGGCTGGCACGGGGGCCGGGAGCTCCGGGCGGGACGACGAGACCTGGACGCGGTCGTACACGGCGGCCTTCGTCGGGTCGGCGAGCGAGCGCAGGTGACCGATCAGGTCTGCCGTGTCGCCCAGCAGCCGCCGCAGACGCTTGTAGCAGCCCTCGCAAAGCAGTGACTCCTCACGCGCGACCACGGGCGCACAGCCGCCGCAGGGGGCGTCCGTGGATGCCTCGCGCTTCGCGGCGGCCTGGTCGTCGTCGAGCCCGAACCACGGGCACGTCGCGAAGTGGACGTCGCGAACGGTGCAGCCTCGGATGCAGCCACGGCCCGCCATCAGAACGGCGTCCCGTCCGGCGCGGTGGCCCACTCGTTCTGCTGCGCCTCCGACGGCGCCCACGAGTCGGACTGCTGGGTCGACGGCCGGGACTGTCCGGATGCCGCGGCGCGAGTCACCTGCGCGGTGGCGTAGCGGAGGCTCGGGCCGATCTCGTCGACCTCGAGGACGATCGCCGTGCGGTTGTTACCCTCGCGGTCCTGGTAGCTCTGCTGCTTCAGACGGCCGGTCGCGACGACACGGGAGCCCTTCGTCAGCGACCCGGCGACGTGCTCGGCGAAGTCGCGCCAGCACGACGCGCGGAGGAACAGCGGCTCGCCGTCCTTCCACTCGTTCGCCTGGCGGTCGAAGGTGCGCGGCGTCGACGCGATGGTGAAGTTCGCGACGGGCAGCCCATTCTGGGTGTAGCGCAGCTCGGGGTCGGCGGTCAGGTTGCCGACGACGGTGAGTACCGTTTCCCCGACCATCAGAGACCCGCCTCGTTCGCGTCCTCGGCCTCGACCGTGACCGGATGCGGGGTCGTGAGGTTCTCGGGGATCACGACGATCGCTTCCGGCCGCAGCGGCAGAAAAGCCCCCTTGGGCATCTCCACCGTGACCTTGACCTCAACCGTTCCCGGCTTGGGCTTCTGCGACTTGTTCTGCGTCGATCCGATGACCTTCGCGCTTCGGATCGCGCTCGGCTCGTCGAACTTCCGGGTCTGCTTCGCACTCCACGTGTACTCGGGCTGCACCTGCAGATAGACGGTGGCTCGTACGGTCTCGCTCATGCTGTCTTCTCCTGGTTCTGCTGCTCCTGCCGCAGCTTCCGGTGGTAATAGGCGATGGCCTTCGGGTGGCACCCGATCTCGGCGGCGATGGCTGCACGCGTGAGGTTCGCGGCGGTCATTTCACGGATGGCGCGGTGTCCCTCGGCAGTCAGCCGGTTGCCCTTGCCCGGCCGTCCGTTCGTCATCAGAGCCCGCTGCTCAGGGGTGTACCGAGACCGCGGCCGGTTCGGCCTTCCCGGCACCGCAACGCCCGTCACTGCGTCTGTCAGGCGCCGCTCGATGAGCTCTCGCATCTCGACCTTCCGGCCGGCGACGTCGGACGCTCGGCGGGCTGCTGCCTCGATGGCGAGGAACGTGTGCCCGTCGAGGTGGATGGTCACGGGAATGAGCGCGTCACCAGGGTTGGTCATCGCTCCGCACCTCCTCGGGTTGCTGCCGGGAGGCGATCTGCTCGTCGTCCCAGACCTTGCGCTGTAGTCGTGCTCTGCCGCATCCCCTGCATGGCTGGTCGGTTCCTCCGGTTGCGCGGTGGGTGGGGCAGAACGGTGATGGGGGCGCGTTGCCGTCGCGAGGTGATCGAGCAGGACCGCTCTCTCCCTCGCTCTCTCCCTTTCCCTCTCTCTCCCTCGCCACGAACGGCTCGCGATGCATTCGCGAATCGTTCGCGAGGGGCGGGTCCGGGAACCGGGACGCCTTCGCCCGGTCGACCGTCGGCCAGTCCGTGAGCGCGAAGAACGTCGCCCCGTCCACGTCGTAGAGGACGACGCAGCCCGCATCGTCCAGCAGCAGCAGGTGCTCGTCGATCGTCCGCTCGGTCATCGACTCGTCCAGCGGGTAGAAGTTCGCCAGCATGAGCCGCTGGTTCACCTTCTCCCGCCCGTGATCGTCCGCGTACAGGCGTAGCGATATCTCCGTCAGCCGCACCGCCGGCGGCAGGCTCAGCAGCTCCTCGCGGGCGTACCCCTCCGGGGTCACCGTTCGTCGTCTTGTCATCGCCATAGCGGGCGATCCCCTCGTAGATCTGGTCGATGGCCCGGCCGAGATCGGCGGGGGCCACCGTGAAGCACTCCGTGAAGCCCCGGCCGCGCGGGAGGATGTGCTCGGATTGGGCGGCGTGCTCGAAGGCGGGGAGGAAGTGCTCGTCGAGCTGCGCGAGCGCGCAGAGCTCCCAGCGGGTCGGGACGTCGCGCATCAGGAACACGACCTCGCCGCCGGTGGCGCAGAGTTCCCGGTATCGCGAGGCGCGCCAGCACCGGCCGACCTTGAGCACGCCCTCGGCGGCCCAGTACACGGCGTAGACGGTCGTACGGTCGGGGCGGATCATCCGGCGAGATCCATCTCGTCGTGCTGCGCCTGCCACTGCCGCTCGAAGTCGGCGAACGTCACCCGGGGGTGCCGCTGCCAGTGCTCGAGCAGCTCCTCGGAGGCGTACTTGTGAGCGTGCGCCTGGTTGCCCATGAACAGCGCGAGCGGGTCAACGTTGCGGGCGCGGCCCTCGGCGTTCAGCAGAGCGCCATTGGTCTCCCGCTCGGCGAGCTGGTACGCGGAGTACAGCCGGTCGTTGTACTCGGCCCGGCACTCCCGCCACTGCGCGAACGCCGCCGCGATGATGACGCTCACGCCGCCACCTCCGCCGGGACGGCACGGAGCGCAGCGGGCGCGAGCAGCTCGTCGATGATGGCGCCGCCCATCAGGGGCGGGACTGCGTTGCCGATCTGCAGGAATTGTTTGCCGAGCCCACCGGCGAAGCGGAAGTCGTCCGGGTAGCTCTGCAGGGCCGCTGCCTCGTGGGCCTCGAGGCGCAGAGAGCCCGGCCGATCCTGGCAGGAGACTCCTCCCTTCACGAACTCAGAGCGACCGGGGCCACCGAGGCGCGGGTCCGCGACAACCGTCGTCGCCGGGCGCCGGAACACCCAGTCGGGGCGCGAGGTGTAGCGTGCGAGCTTCGCAATTGGCTCGGCGCCGCCAGTTTCGGTCCCGCCGCCGGTGATCGTCGGGCTCGGTCGAGACGACAGGCCCCACCCCAGCGCGTCCGCCATCGTCACCCACGGCAGCACGCCATCGTCAAGACGGTCGTTCTCGCGCTCATAGAACCTCGAGTGCGTCGGCTTGGGCATGGCCGCCGGGACGCCATCAGCGCGCGCGATGAGCACAGCGCGGCGACGAGCCTGCGGCACGCCGTACTGCTCCGCCCGGACGACGCCCACCCAGACCGAGTAACCCCACCCGCGGAGCACCTCCGCGCAGGCTTCCCAGACGGGCAACACCGGAACGACCTGCTCCCATGCGATGAACAGCGGCCGGTCACGGAATACGTGGGCTAGCGGGGTGAGCACCAGCGCGGTCCGCTCGTCCGTTGCGGCACCGAGGGCACGGAGCTTGCGCGGATCGCGATATGCGTGCTCGTCGATGGCGCGCAGGACGTCACCCAAGGCCGCCCGCCCGGCGCCCTTCCTGGCCACACTGAACGACTGGCACGGCGGCGATGCGATCTGCAGGGCGTGCCAGAACCACGTCGGGTTGTCGCCGAGCAGCCCGTCCCACACGTCCGCGTAGATGGTCTCCATGCCCGCCGCAGCGCGGGACGCCTGCGCCTCCGGCATGATCTCGACGCCGCCCTCGCGGATGCCGCGAGCCTGCAGTGCGACGCCCCATCCGGTACCCGCGAACAGGTCGAGGGCGCGGATCTCCCCGGCGCTCATGCTGCGAGTCCGTACGTTCCGGCGTCCTCGAGAAGGACGCGTCCGAAGATGCCGTGCTCGATGGGCAGGGCTCGGGGGTCTTCGTGCCGCCAGACGATGAACCCGGCGGCGTGGGCGGCCTCGGGCTTGGCGTGCACGGCACCGTGGCAGGCGCGGCACAGGTGCACGAGGTTGGCGGGGTCGTGGTCGCCGTGGCGGCGCAGCTTGCGGTGGTGCATGTCGGTCGCGGCCGCCATGCCACAGCGTTCGCAGACGCCGCGGGACCGGTCGCGGACGATGGGGCGCGCGGCCGCCATCGGGTCGCGGCGGCTCACGGTGTCACCTCGAGGAACACGGCAGCGATGAGGACCGCGCCTACGATCGTCGCGAGGGCGAAGACCAGGACGGCCCGCCAGACGCGGTCCGCGATGGCGGCGCCGAGCCCGCCGGCGGCACCAAGGGTGGCGAGCAGGATGAACGTGAGGAAGACGATCACGGCTGGTCCCCCGTCATCTTTTTCGCGATCGACTGCAGCAGGGTCACGTCGGTCGCGACGGCGTCGGCGAAGCCCTTCGCGTACTCGTACTCGAGCCAGGCGGTGTCGTACGCGTCGGCGGCGGCGATGACCCGGTCGTCGAGGGCGAATGCGAGATCGCGCAGCTCGGTCATCGTGGGGCGGTTGCCGAACTCCTCGCGCATGCGGTGGACGGCGAGGCCGACGGCGATGTTCTTCTCGCGCTCGGCCTTGCGCAGCTTGCGGCGGTAGTCGTCGAGCGCGGCGGGCGCCATGAGGTTCTTCGCGCGGGCCATCGCGAGGGCGCCGACGATCTGCGGGAGCGTGGGCGTCCACTGCAGCAACCAGTTCTCGTCGAGGATGGCGATGTTCAGCGGGACGGTGTCGAACCCCGCGGGGATCGAGACGACGGTTCCGCTGGTGGGGTCAGCGTCCACGGCGCGCCCCCTTCTTGCGGGCGCGGCGTGCGGCACGGTTGCCGTCCGCCGGCGGGAGGTGGTCGCGCGGCGCGGTGCGGCGCGGCGTCTCCTCGGGTGCCGGCTCCTCGATGACGTGCGAGTTGCGGACGACGTCGACGACAGCCTCGGGCGCCGTGGCGAGCTCCTCGCGACGCCGGGTGTAGGCGACCTCGAGCGCCGGGGTGCGCTCGCGCAGCGACTTCGCGTGCCGCCACAGGGCGTCGAGGTCGGCGACCGATTCCGCCAGGTCGATGGCGACGGCCCAGTCGCGGCGTTCGACGCTCGCCGTTGCGACGCCCACCTGCGGCGCCGACGGGTCTGTCTCGTCGGCGTCGCGGCGGTCGCCGACGACCTCACGGAACGCGTGGCGGATGGCGGCGCGCTTGGCGGCCGAGCCGAACATCGTCATCGGCTTCCGCTCCCAGAGCTGGCGCCACTCGTCGAGCGCCGGGAGTGACTCAGCCCACGCGATCACCGCGACGTGCGGGGCGCGGACGTTCTTGCGGTAGACGGTGACGCGCGCGAATGCGGGCGTCGCCCCTGCGGGCCAGACCTGCGACCACGTGACGCCGTCGTCCGAGAACTCGGGGGCGTCGATGCCGTCCCACTCCCCCGACTTGATGGCGAGGGTCTCGTACTCGGCGACGGTGTTCGCGAAGTCCTCGATCGTCGCGGTCATCGGGCTTCCTTCCTCGGGAGGCGGTCGATGGTGGTGTGCCACCAGATCGACGCGTTGGGGTTGTTGGTGGACTTGAGCGAGACCGCGCCGCTGTGCTTGTCCAGGGCGCGGATGACCCAGCGGGTGCGGCCGACGAGCACGCTGTCGCCGATCCACCACTTCGGGGCGGTGGTCGGCATCATGCGGCTGCTCCGTTCGCGGTGACGCGGAAGGTCGCGGCGACGGGCTTCGGCTTGGCGTAGAGGGCGGCCGCCGCCGCGCGCTGCTTGGCGGCGCGGGCGACGGTCTCAACCCACTCGGCGTGCGTCTCGGGCTCGGCGGCTGCCCAGGCGTCCTCGTCGAGCTCGGTCGTGTCCGGCTTGGGCTCGAAGAACACGCCGGCGCGTGACCCGGCGCGGCGCAGCGGCTCCCCCGGCTTTACGGCCGTACGCGCCCACTGTTCGATGCCGGGGCGGGCGCCCTCCTTGAGCTTCTTGCCGATGCTCTCGAGGCGCAGACCTTCGGCGTAGTTCGCGAGATCCTCATCGACGTCGTCGGGGAGGTCGTCGATCTCGGGGGCTCCGGCGGCGCGCCAGGCGACGAAGTCGTCGGCCTGGCGGACGAGGTAGTCGATGCGGTCCTGGTCGCGGGTGATCCACTGGTGAAAGATGCCGCTGACGCCCTCGATCGTGTAGGCGTACAGCCAGAGGTCGAGGCCGGTTACGTGCATGCCGAAGTCGCATTGCGCGAGGTGGTCGGCGGGGATGCGGGCGTCGCGGTTCGCAATCCACTTCGCGTCGTGCCACTTCAGCTCGATGCCGAAGGGGCCGAAGCTGCCGTCGCCGAATCCGTCGGGGGTAGCGAGGTGGCGGAGCTCGTCGGCGTTCGCGTACAGGGCGCTCGACAGGTGCGCCTCGGTGACGTGCTCGAGCGCGAGGATCTCGACGATCATCTCGGCTTCGGCCTCGTGCCCGCGGCGGGTGTTCTCGTTGCCGGCGAAAGTCGAGCCGTTCAGCATCTCGTCGAGGATCGAACGCCACCGCTTCCGCGAGCCGCGGGCGATGTCGTAGATGCGGGAGGCGCTCGGCCCGGCCTCGCGGCCCTCCTGCCACTCCTCGTCGGTCGCGCCGTCGGGGACGACGACGATGCCGTGCGGGGTCGGGATCATGCCCATTCGATGCTCACTTCTCGGGTCACGCCCGTCGCGGCGACGGGCTGGTGTTCGGGTGTCGGGTAGTCGGTGACGACGTCGTCGTCGTGGTCGGTCACGAGTGATCTCCTGCGAAGTGGCGGCGCACCGTCGCGTCGAACGCGGCGGCCTTGGCGGGGGTGTCGTCGGCGCGACGAACGTCGGTGGTGCCGCAGGGGCACCGGAAGTCAGCGGTCATGCGGGACTTGCCCCGTACATCGCGTCGGGCGGGAAGCCGATGAACGCCAGGCGAGACAGCAGCGCCCGGGTGAGCGCGAGCGTCTCCGCCGCGGTGAGGAAGCGGTCCCCGTCGCGCTGGTCGATGATGACGACGCGCTGGCCGGCAATCGTGGTCGTGTCGACCGTCCATTCGGCGTTCTCGATCGACAGCTCGACGACGAGGGCGACCGGCTGCTCGGCGGTCGGGAGGGTCTGCGTGTGATCCGTCATGATGTGCCCTTCGGTCGGGATCGGGTCGGCGTGGTCAGGGGCGCCCGCGGCGCTCGAGGTAGTCGAGCGATCCGAGGGCGTCGGGGTGGTCGTCGCCGACGTCGGCGATCCACGGCCGCCGCGGTCGGGGCTCGCGCGGGCCGAGCAGAATGACGGCCACGAGCGCGAGCGGGGCGGCGATGACGATGAGATCGGCGGCGTTCATCGCGGGGTTCCCGTAGGCGTGCGGCGCGACGAGCACCGCGATGATGACGAGACAGACGGCGACGATCGCGCGGATCACGACGCCACCGCCGCGGCCGGGTCGACGATGCGGCTCGCGAGCCATTCATCGAGATCCGACGGATAGAACGCGTTCAGACGGCCCTGCTTGAACGCCTTCGGTCCGGCCCCCTGCGCCAGCAGGTTTCGAAACGTCTGGTAGGCCAGGCCGCAGTAGGTCGCCGCGGCGCGGGTGTTGTGCACCGGCCCTTTGCGCGGCCCGCTCACGACGCGACCTTGTTCTTAAGTTCGCCGGTGTCTTGCAAGTGGCGAGCGAGCGCCGCGGTCACGTTCGCGACGTAACCCACGGTCGGCACGAGCTTGCCGTTCTCGACCTTGGAGAGATACGCCGCTGCGGTGTCCGCGACCGCAGCCGCCTGGTCGAGATTCAGTCCCGCGATGCGGCGAAGCGTGCGGAGCGCCTCACCTGCGGGACGGAGCTGCTGGGTCATGTCCAGAACCATAAGCAGGTTCTGGACATA
>VGAV01000061.1 GCA_016870695.1 Actinomycetota bacterium
TCGTCGTGTGCGCGTAGAGCTGTCCCGCCCCGCCGGTGGCGAGGACGACGGCATCGGCCCGGAGCTCGGCCGTCGCTCCGTCCACGACGAGGGTCACGCCGGCGACACGTCCGTCGACGAGGAGGAGGTCCCGGAGGGCGGCGTGCTCCCGCACCTCGATCCCGGCCGCGCGCACCGCGGTGCCGAGTGCGCCCTGGATCTCCGCACCGGTGGCGTCGCCGCCCGCGTGCAGGACCCGTGGCGTCCCGTGGGCGGCCTCGAGCCCCCGGGCGAGATCTCCGTCCGCGGTCCGGTCGAACGCGACCCCCCGACGGACGAGCTCGTCGATCCGGTCCGGGCCGGCGGAGACCAGCACGTGGACGGCGGCGTCGTCCGCGAGTCCCGCGCCGGCCCGCAGCGTGTCGGCGGCGTGGGCGTCGACGGAGTCGCCGGGGGAGGTCACCGCGGCGATCCCGCCCTGGGCCCACCGCGTGTTGGTGTCGGCGAGGGCGCCCTTGGTGACGACCGTGACGTCGGCCCCGGCCTCGTGCGCGTGCAGCGCGGCCGTGAGCCCGGCGATGCCGCTGCCGACGACGACGACGGTGGTCATTTCACGGCGCCGTGCGGCTGAGCGGCGAGCATGCGCTCGAGGGCGACGGTGGCGGGGCCGGCGACCGAGGACGGGACCGTGATGCGGTTGACGACCTCGCCGGCCACGAGCGACTCCAGGACCCAGGCGAGGTAGCCCGGGTGGATGCGGTACATGGTGGAGCACGGGCAGACGACGGGGTCGAGGCAGAAGATCTCGTGCTGCGGATACTGTGCGGCCAGGCGCTGCACGAGGTTGATCTCGGTCCCGACGGCGAAGGTCGTCGGCTCGGTCGCCGCCCCGATGGCTTTGCGGATCACGTCGGTGGACCCGGCCTCGTCCGCGGCGTCGACGACCTCCATCGGGCATTCGGGGTGCACGATGACGCGCACGCCGGGGTGCTCGGCGCGCGCCTTGTCGATCTGGTCGACGGTGAAGCGGCGGTGGACCGAGCAGAAGCCGTGCCAGAGGATGACGCGGCTGTCGTCGATGGCCTCGGGCGAGGAGCCGCCGAGCGGCTTGCGCGGGTTCCACATCGGCATCCGGTCCAGGGGGACGCCCATCGCCTTGGCGGTGTTGCGGCCCAGGTGCTGGTCCGGGAAGAACAGGACCCGACGGCCCCGTTCGAACGCCCACTCGAGGACGGTCCGCGCGTTCGACGAGGTGCACACGATCCCGCCGTGCCGACCGACGAAGCCCTTGATGGCGGCGCTGGAGTTCATGTAGGTGACGGGGATCACGGGGAGCAGGCCGGCGGCATCCGGGGTCTCCAGGTCGCCCAGCACGTCCGCGAGCTGCTCCCAGCACTCCTCGACCTGGTCGATGTCGGCCATGTCGGCCATCGAGCAGCCGGCCGCCAGGTTCGGCAGGATCACGGCCTGCTCGGGCCGGGAGAGCAGGTCCGCGGTCTCGGCCATGAAGTGGACGCCGCAGAAGACGATGGCCTCCGCCTCGGGACGGGACGTGGCGGCGCCGGCGAGCTGGAAGGAGTCGCCCACGTAGTCCGCGTGCCGGACGACCTCTTCACGCTGATAGAAGTGCCCGAGGACGACGACCCGGTCGCCGAGGGTGGCCTTGGCCGCGCGGATGCGGGCGTCCAGCTCCTCGTCCGAGGCCTCCCGGTACGCGGCCGGCAGCTCGCCCTGTCGCGGTGCGCCGGTGGGGATGACGTCGCCCATCGAGGAGCCGGGACCGTAGCCCGGGCGGGTGTCGAAGTCCCACGGGCCGACGGCGAGGTCCGTCGAGCACGTGCTGTCCGTCGACGCGCCGGAGACGATCGCCTGGATGGCGTGGTCGACGGAGGGGTCGGTCGCCGGGCGGGACTGCAGGGTGAGGGGTGTCGCACTCATGGGTGTTCCGATCAGGGACGGGTGAGCGGGCCGCGATCGGCCAGCTCGACATCACGGTTGTAGCGGTACAGGCGGGCGGGACGGTGGCTGCCGGTACGGAAGCGCTCCGTCGGGATGAGGGTGTTCGAGGTGTCGACCTGACGACGGAAGTTCGCCGGGTCGAGGCGGCGGCCGAGGATCGTCTCGGTGACCTCGCGCAGGTCGGCGAGGGTGAACTCGTCCGGGAGCAGTCCGTGGGCGATCCGGCTGTAGCCGACCTTGTTGCGCAGTCGCCACAGCGTGTACTCGACGATGTCGTTGTGGTCGAACGCCAGCGCGGGCAGCCGCGTCGCATCGAACCATTCGACGTTCTCGGGGGCGTCCCCGTCGCGGGCGTGCGCGGCGACCTGGGCATCGACCTCGTCGGCCCGCAGCAGCGCCCAGTACAGGATCGACACCACGCGCGTGGGGGAGCGGTCGACCGCGCCGAACGCGTACAGCTGCTCCAGGTAGCTCGGGGTGAGTCCCGTCGTCTCGGCGAGGGTGCGGGATGCCGCGGCATCCAGGCTCTCGTCCGGGGCGAGCCATCCACCGGGCAGTGCCCACCGGCCGCCGAACGGATCGCGCGTGCGGCGGACGAGGGGGAGCGACAGCACCGGGTCGTCGTGCTCCCCCCGGCGGACACTGAAGATCACGGTCGAGACCGCGACGCGGATGCCGTCGTCGCGGGTGGTGTCGAGCTCACTTCGTGTCATGGTGACCATATCTCCGCGACGATCTTAGTGTCATATCGACTCGAAGGGCAAAGCCTCGTCGCTCCGGCTGTCTCACAGGGGTGAGCCGTACGCTGGCCGGAGGACTCTGGAGGTGCGGATGCCGATCATCGACATCGCCCTGATCGCGCTGCTGGCGATCGCTTTCATCGTGGGCATCGCCCGTGGCTTCCTCGCCACGGTCGGCTTCTTCGCCGGTCTCGCCGTCGGCGGGATCGCGGCCTACTGGGTCACCCCGCTCGTCGCGCAGTACGTGACGGACCCGCAGTGGCGCGGCGCCGCCATCCTCGGCGCGGGCGTCCTGCTGCTGATCATCGGCGCCGGCATCGGCAGCGCCATCGGCCGCGCGGCGCGGCGCGGCGTCGACCGCATCAAGCTGCGCGTCCCCGAACGACTCCTCGGCGGGGCGATGAACCTGGCCGCCGGGGCGCTGGCCCTGTCCTTCATCGCGGGCGCGATCACGACCGCCGGCATGCCGGTCATCTCCGCCGCCCTCGCCTCGTCGACGGTCGTCCGCACCATCGACCGCATCACCCCGGAACCCGTGCGGGTCGCGCTCGCCGAGATCCGCGGAACGATCCTCGGCGACGGCATCCCGCGCCTGGGCGAGCTGATCGAGATCGGCGAGATCCCGACGGCTCCCGAGATCGCGCTCGACGACCCCGCGCTCACCCAGGCGGCGCAGTCCGTGGCCCGCATCAGCGGCACCGCGTACGCGTGCGGCATCACCGCCAGCGGGACCGGGTTCGTCGTCGCGGACGACCGCGTCGTCACCAACGCGCACGTGGTCGCGGGAGTGGACGTGCCGCTCGTCGAGCTCCCCGGACAGGTGGCCCGCGAAGGCCGCGTCGTGTACTTCGACCCGAACGACGATCTCGCCGTGATCGCGGTGGACGGATTGGATGCCACCCCCCTGACGGTCGTCCCGACCCTCGGCGTCGGCGCGGCGGCGGTCGTGCAGGGCTATCCGTACGGCGGTCCGTTCACCTCCGGCAGCGCCCAGGTGCTGTCGGTGGGGACCGTGCCGGTGCCCGACATCTACGGCACGGCGACCGCTCCGCGCGACATCTACGCCCTCGGCGGCATCGTGCGACCGGGTAACTCCGGGGGACCACTGATGACGCCGTCGGGTGAAGTCGCGGGTGTGGTCTTCGCCCGCAGCGAGAACGACGAGAACGTCGGCTACGCCATGACGACGACCGAGCTCGACCCCGTCCTCGCCCAGGCGGGCGCGCTCTCCGCGGCCGTTCCCTCCGGGAGCTGCACGACCGACTGAGCCGGTATCACCCGCGCGCCGCCGCTCCGCGTCTTCCCGGACTCGCCAGCCGGGGGTGCATACCGTCGCCGCGTGGATGAACGGTATGCGATCGACCCAGCGGGGTTCCTCGACCTCTCCTCCGTCGTGGCGAAGGGGCTCGACGAGCTGAGGCGGACGGTGGATGCCGCGCGCTCCGCGCTGCGCGACGTCGGCGAGGCGCTCTCCCGGGCGAACGGTCTCGCCGGCGCGTACGAGTCGCTGACCGGACCGGTGGGGCGCGGCTGCCGGGCGGCGGTCGAGCACGGGGGAGCGGTCCTGGGGGCGGCGCAGGAGGCGGTCGCCGCCTTCTGCCGGGCGGACGCGGAGATGGCGGCCGAAGCCACCCGGGGCGAGACGGCGAGCGGCGCGGATGGATGGCGTCCATGGTGACCTCTGCCGCCGACGTCCCGGACCTGCCGATAGATCCGCAGGCGCTGACCGCCGAGGTCGAGCGGCTGCGGTCCGGCGCGGCGGCCGTGCACGCGGCGTCCACGGATGTGTCGTCGGCGTGGAACGGTCTGCCCGCAACGGTCGAGTCGCCGCAGACCACCGAGCTGCTGTCGCAGATGCAGACCGTGCACGAAGCGATGACGGCGACAGTGGAGATGTCGGTGCAGGTCGCGGACATCCTCGACCAGGTGGCGGAGCAGATGCTGAGACTGAAGCAGCAGCGCGACCAGCTCGCTGGTGAGGTGGAGGCGCACCAACGGATGGTCGCTGCCCTGGACATCGACGAGGCTTCCCCGGGCGCCGGGACGGATCTCCAGGAACAGAGCCGGCACCTCCGTCGACAGATCGACGCCGTCATCGACGAGGCCCGCTCGGACCTCGCGCGGCTCGGAGTGCCGCCGTGGGCGGTGGCGCGATTCGGCGACCGCGCCGTGACCGTCGGGCCACCGGTGCCGTTCGCGACGCGGGCGGCGGCGTTCACCGACGATACGACGTTGATCTACCTCGCGGCGCTCGCCGCGGGAGACGCCCGCCACGTCGAGGACCTTCTGCGCCGGCATCCGGAGTGGCGGGACCTCCTCGAGAACAAGCCGCCGTCCGCGGAGGCCGTCCGGCAGTGGTGGGACACGCTCGACGATCGCGCGCGCGCCGCGCTCGTGGCGGGGGCGCCGGAACTGGTGGGCGCGCTGGGCGGGGTCCCCCCGCTCGACCGCGTGGCCGCGAACCGGCGCAACGCCCAACGTCGACGCGCGGAGGCGGCGGCGGAGTTGGCCCGACTGGACGCGCCGGGGGAGTTCGAGCGGGACGCGGCGAATCTCGGACCGGACGCCGCCGAGACGGTGCGGGTCGAGCGGCGCGCCGCCGTCGACCGGCTCCGCGCGGAGATCGCGTACCTCGACCGCGTCGATAAGGGTGAGGTCCAGCTCTTCCTCTTCCGGCCCGAGGACGACGAGATCGTCGAGATGATCGGCACGCCCGGCCCCGACACGAAGCGCGTCCTGACGTACGTGCCCGGCACCTTCACCACACGTCATTCGTTCTATCGCAACGAGGTGCAGCAGGTGGCCGGGTGGCTCGTAGACGAAGGCGCCGTCGACGTCGCCTTCGTCTGGAAGGGTGCGGAGTTCCCCGGCGATGACGAGATGCCCGGCGTGGCCGGGCAGGTCGGGGGACTTCTCGAGGCCAACGAGCAGGACCGTGCCGCACCCGCAGCGGACGCTCTCCGTCTCTTCCGTGAAGAGGTCGACCGTGACGCGGCCTTAGGAGCGGCGACGCAGATCGGCATGGGTCACAGCTGGGGACTCGTTCCCCTGACGGGGAGCGAGGGCGCTGGTGTGCACTACGACCAGGTGCACTCGCTCGCCGGGGCGTGGGTCCCGCAGGGGTGGCATCCCGATGCGGACACGCGATACTCGCACTGGAGTTACGTGGACGGCCTTTCTGTCGCGCAGGACTTCCTCCCGGTCGGGGAGGGGCGGAACCCCGATGTCGTCTCGTCCTTCGACTCGCACGTCTTCGAACTGCCCGGTGACTTCAAAGTCTCGTTCCAAGACCCCACGGTGCCCGACCCGACATTCGTGCCCCTCACGACCCATCCGCTTCGCAATCACAACTTGATCGCCAGCAGCAGTCGCGAGAATGAGCATGTCCTCGCCTCTATTGCGGAGGCGATGAAGCGATGAAGAAGCGGGTCTCGTTAATCGGATGCGTCGCTGTCTCCCTCATGGCTGCGCTGTCCGGTTGCGTCGTGAAGGAGTCGGTAGTCAATGAGGACCTGACCGTCGCCGAGGCGAAGTCAGTGACGCAGTCGGTGGAGGTGCGGATCGCTGAATCGGTACCGTCGTCGGTCCGAGGCCCCATCTCACAAAAAGAGACGGGTGTATTTCTGAGTTGCGGCAAGGGGGGGCATAGCTGGACCGGATCCCTGCGGGCGAGTATCGAGGCCGATCCTGAGCCTGGGGAGGTCCTCGATCCGATAGTTGATGAGTTTCGGGATGACCCAGGTTTTCAGGTCGCTCGGTGGCAAGACCAAGGCGACGAACTCGTGGACGTGGCAAGTGATGACGGAGCTTTATGGATCACGCGCTATAGGCGGGCGGCTGGGGAGATTGTGGTTCATTCTTTTTCCGCCTGTTTTCGTCTTCCTGACGGGATCTGGCCCGGGGATCATTATTGACTCGAGTACGGACGGCGACAATCTCGCGGCGCTGAACCCAATGGCGCGGAAGGTGGCGCCGTAATGAGACCACGAGCTCTCGCAGCGGTGCAGCTGACGCTGATCTTCACCACTGTCGTTGGATGCGGATCAAGATCAAACGGGACGAAAATCTCGCACTGGTCGATGCGAAACGTTATCTCTAAATCAGGTGAGCCCCACATCGTGAGCGCCTTGCCTGAAGGCCTTTTCGCAGACATCGATCAGATGGAGAAGGGATCCTTCCTGCAGTGTTCCCCGGACGGTGCGCAGGAGTGGTCGGGTCATCTGACAGCGACCATTCACAGCGACCCGCTCCCAGGGGCCGTGATGGATGCTTTAGCCGACTACTTCTCCGCCAAGGAGGGATACGCCATCCGCCGTCGCACGCATGAGGGTGAGTCCCTCCTCGATATCGCGACCGCTTCCGGTTTCCTCTTGGTCCTCCGCTACTGCGACGACCGCGACGAACTGTCCGTCGACTCGTTCTCCGCGTGCCTGCGGATGCCCGATGACACCTGGCCGGGAAGTCCATGTTGACCGCGGGGCGGTTACAGGGAAAGCGGCCGGCGAAATTCCCCGTCTGGACGCTTCGGGCGTGTTCGAGCGCGACCCGGCGCAGGTCGAACCTGACGCAGCCGCCACCGTGCACGACGCACGGCGCACCGCGCTCGAACGGCTCCGCCCGGAGCTCGTCCTTCGACTCGCATGTCTTCGAACTGCCTGGTGACTTCGAGGTCTCATTCCAAGACCCCACGGTGCCTGACCCGACATTCGTGCCCCTCACGACCCATCCGCTTCGCAATCACAACCTGATCGCGAGCGATAGCGATGAGAACCTCGTCGCGCTCAATGAGATTTGGGGGGTAATCAGGAAATGAGGCGAGTATCAACTTCCCTTGTCGTGACGATTGTGGCCATGACGTTCATACTTTCAGGGTGCCTGAAGGAGCAATCTGCGGTGGACAACGACCTCACGGTTGACGAGGCGAAACAATCGACCCAATCGGTCGAGATCCTTATTGCCGACGCCATCCCGCTGCAGTTTGTCGATAGTGTCGCGCAGAAACCGAAGGGGCTGTTCCTGTCCTGCGGTCAAGGCGGTCATTCCTGGACGGGTTCCCTTCGCGTCGAAATCATTGGCAACCCGCAAGCTGAGGAGGTGTTGGGTCCGGTTGTCGCCGAGTTCGCTGGCCGAGACGACTTCTCCACGTCGATGCGTCAGGCGCAAGGGGACGCCATCGTAGACGTCCGAAGTGGAGAGGGGGGTCTTTGGATCGTGCGTTACCTGCGCGAAGATGGTCTCGTCGTCATTCACTCCGGTTCGCCCTGCTTCCACCTCCCCGACGACATTTGGCCCGGCGACCACTATTGACCCGTTCTTCGCTTGAGTTGCAGGCATCGACGGGCCCCCGCGTGGCTTCCGACAGCGGGGGCTCGTATTGAAACACGAAATCCCGGCTCGCTTCTCGGCCTTGGCGACAACTGTCCTGGCGGCGACGATTCTGTCAGCCTGTGCACCGGGTGGGGATCGCGTGAACGAGGATCTGGATGTCGCAGAGGCGAAGAGCGCGACGCAGGCCGTCGAGAATCAGATTGTCGACGCCGTACCCGCGCAGTTCGTCTTCTCTCGTCACCAGATCGAGGCGGGCTCTTTCCTGAGCTGTGGTGACGGTGGCCACTCGTGGTCCGGGTTCGCTGCGGCGGAGATTGCCAATGACCCAGACCCCGGCGATGTTCTCGACCCCATTGGCGCTGTTTTCGCTGAGCAATCGGGTTTCGCGACGGCATCCCGTGAGGATCAAGGCGACCAACTTCTCGACGTGCGAAGCGACGATGGCACGCTGTGGATCGTCCGCTACGACCGCGCCCGAGCAGAGCTCTCGGTCAACTCGTTCTCCGCGTGCCTGCGCCTGCCCGACGACATCTGGCCGGGGAGCCCGTATTGACCGCGGGGCGGGGCTGTGAGCAGCGGCGACAGCCAGTAGGCTGAGCCCCACAAGTCCACACGGCCCCATGATCGATGCGGGAGAGCTCCGGCGAACGCAGCCGGGCACCGAAGGAGCAAGCCTCCCCGCCAATCTCTCAGGTACGCGTACCGCGTCGATCGGGCCACTCTGGAAAGAGACCCGGATGCACCTTCCCGGGTCCGCCGACGGTGAAAGCCGCGCGTTCCGCGCGGTGAAACTCTCAGGCCCATGACAGAGGGGGAGTTCACTCAGACGCCGCCCGGCGTCTGACCGTCATCGCGAACGGCAGAACTCATGACCGACACCCCCGCTCCACCGCGCACCTCGCCGCTGCACGACCGGCACGAGGCCCTCGGCGCCTCGTTCACGGACTTCGGCGGCTGGAACATGCCCGTGCGCTACACCTCCGACCTCGCCGAGCATCACGCCGTGCGCCGCGCCGCGGGCCTGTTCGATATCTCCCATATGGCCGAGCTGCTCGTCCACGGCGAGGCCGCACCCGGCTTCCTCGACTACGTGCTCGCCGGCCGCATCTCCACGATGAAGGTCGGGAAGGCGAAGTACTCGCTCGTCCTCGCGGACAGCGGCGGCATCGTGGACGACGTCATCGTCTACCGCACCGGCCCCGAGAACTTCCTCGTCATCGCCAACGCCGGCAACCGGGATGCCGTCAACGCGGCGTTCGACCGCGCCGCGCAGACCTGGCCGACCGCCCGCGCCTTCCTGGCGGAGCGCGAGGACGGACACGACTTCGCCCTCGTCTCGGGCGCGGACCTGCCCGTCGTCGAGGACGTCACCGACCAGTACGCGCTCATCGCCCTGCAGGGACCGGAGGGGCGCGGCATCCTGAGCTCCACCCCGGGGGTCGAGATCACCGGGACCGCTCTCGACGACCTGGGCTACTACGCCTGGACCGACGGGACCTTCGACGGTGCTCCGCTCTTCGTCGCGCGGACCGGGTATACGGGGGAGGACGGTTACGAGCTGCTCATCCCGACCGCCCGCGCGGGCGAGCTGTGGGATGCCGTGCTCGCCGCCGGCGGCGACCGGGGTCTCGTCCCGTGCGGGCTCGCCGCGCGCGACACCCTGCGCCTCGAGGCCGGGATGCCGCTGTACGGTCACGAGCTCTCCCGTGACATCACGCCCGCGCAGGCCGGACTCGGCCGCGTCGCCGCATCGGACAAGCCGGCCTTCGTCGGAAAAGACGGTCTGTCGTCCGGTCCCGTGGACGCTCCCGTCCTCGTCGGGCTCGTCTCGGAGGGACGCCGCGCCGGTCGCGCCGGCTACACCGTCCTCCAGGGCGACGCCGCCGTCGGCGAGATCACCAGTGGAGCACTCAGCCCCACCCTCGGACACCCCGT
>VGAV01000062.1 GCA_016870695.1 Actinomycetota bacterium
GGCATCGTTAAACGCAACATGACCGTGTTCGAGTTCGACGGGAAGCTGCTCGTCGTCGACTGCGGCGTGCTCTTCCCCGAGGAGCACCAGCCCGGGGTCGACCTGATCCTGCCGGATTTCGAGCCCATCAAGCACCGCCTCGACGACATCGTCGGCGTCGTCCTGACGCACGGCCACGAGGACCACATCGGCGCCGTGCCGTACCTGCTGCGTCTCAAGAGCGACATCCCCCTCATCGGCTCCGGACTGACGCTCGCGCTCATCGAGGCGAAGCTGAAGGAGCACCGCATCCGGCCGTACACGCTGACGGTGAAGGAGGGGCAGCGCGAGCAGGTCGGACCGTTCGACCTCGAGTTCGTCGCGGTGAACCACTCGATCCCGGATGCCTTGGCGGTGGCGATCCGCACACCGGCGGGCCTCGTATTGGCCACCGGCGACTTCAAGATGGACCAGCTGCCGCTCGACGGCCGCATCACCGACCTGCGCGCCTTCGCGCGCCTCGGGGAAGAGGGCGTCGACCTCTTCCTGGTCGACTCCACGAACGCCGACGTGCCCGGGTTCACCGCGACGGAGCGGGGCATCGGCCCGGTGCTCGACCAGGTCATCGCCCGGGCGCCCCGCCGCGTCGTCGTGGCCAGCTTCTCGAGCCACGTGCACCGTGTGCAGCAGGTCCTCGACGCCGCGCACGCCAACGGCCGCCGCGTGGCCCTGCTCGGACGCAGCATGGTGCGCAACATGGGCATCGCCGCCGACCTCGGGTACCTCAACGTGCCCGACGGTGTGCTGATCGACTACAAGAAGGCCCGCGACCTGCCCGACGACAAGATCGTCTACATGTCGACCGGCTCGCAGGGCGAGCCGATGGCGGTGCTCAGCCGCATGGCCAACCTCGACCACGCGATCGAGCCCGGAGAGGGCGACACGATCATCCTGGCATCCAGTCAGATCCCCGGGAACGAGAACGCGATCTACCGCGTGATCGACGGCCTCACCAAGCTTGGCGCGACCGTCGTGCACAAGGGCAACGCGAAGGTGCACGTGTCGGGTCACGCCGCCGCGGGCGAGCTGCTCTACTGCTACAACATCCTGCAGCCGAAGAACGTCCTCCCGGTCCACGGCGAGTACCGCCACCTCATGGCCAACGCCAAGCTGGCGCAGGAGACGGGCATCCCCGAGAAGAACACGATCCTCGGCGAGAACGGCACGGTCGTGGACCTGCGCGACGGCACCGCGGAGGTCGTCGGCCAGCTCGACATCGGCTTCGTCTACGTCGACGGCTCGTCGGTGGGCGAGATCACGGATGCCGACCTGAAGGACCGCCGCATCCTCGGCGAAGAGGGCTTCATCTCGGTCATCGTCGTGGTCGACTCGGCGACCGGCAAGATCGTCTCCGGGCCGGAGGTGCACGCCCGCGGCTTCGCCGAGGACGCCGCGGTGTTCGAGAGCGTCAAGCCGAAGATCGCGGCGGCGCTCGCCGAGGCCGCGCAGTCGGGGGTGCGCGACAAGCACGCGCTCTCGCAGGTCGTCCGCCGCACCATCGGGCGCTGGGTCAACCAGTCCCTGCGGCGCCGTCCCATGATCGTCCCCCTCGTCATCGAGGCGTGACGGCGCGGCGGCGCGGCGGGGCCGATCCCTGCCGCGCCGCCGGCTCGTCGGGGGAGGTCCCTCGGTGGGCGTCCCCCGAGCCGCGTCTCCAGGCGCTGAGGGCGGGCGTCTCGTGACCCGCGCCTCCGCCGTGTGACGGGCGGACGTCTGGGGGCATCTCCGCGTGGGCGCGCGCGAATGTCCGGGGTCCGGCCTACCGTGGAAGGATGGCTCGCACCTCGTCCCCGTCCGGCGGTCGCGCCCCCGCGAAGGGGTCGTCGCGATCGAAAGCCCCGGCTCCTGCGCCGAAGCGCTATGTCGACGAGCCCGAGAAGCCGCCGGTCGCCGCCCGTGCCTGGATGGCCGTCGCCCATGGCGTCGGCGGGATGTTCCGCGCCTTCGGGACCGAGACCCTGGATCGGGAGCAGCGCCGTGACGGCTTCCCGTTCTTCCTCGTCGTCCTCGCCGTCATCGGCGCGGTCGTGGAGTGGTTCTTCATCGGGACGGATGCCGCTGCGCTGATCAGCGCCTATTCGTTCGGCCTCATCGTGGGCCGTGTCGCCTTCGTGCTCCCGGTCCTGCTTATCCTGCTGGCCGGCTGGCTCTTCCGGCATCCGTCGTCCGTCCACGACAACGGACGCGTCGGGATCGGATTCGGCCTGTTCGTCATCGCCCTGTCCGGGTTCTGCCACGCCGCCGGCGGTCGACCGGCGCCCAGTGACGGGGGACCGCCGGTCCTCAGCCCGGCGGGCGGCATCTTCGGGTGGATCGTCGGCGAGCCGCTCGCGACCGTCCTGCAGGACGTCGGCGCCTACATCGCACTCTCACTGCTGGCGGCCCTCAGCGTCCTCATCCTCACGAAGACCCCGCCCAACCGCATCGGTCAGCGCCTCGGCGACCTCTACGCCTGGATGTTCGGCGCCGAGAAGAGCGAGCGCGCCGACCCCGCGACCAAGGTCCTCCCGACGGACGACGACGAGCCCGCCGAGAAGTCGCTGCCGTGGTGGCGGCGCAACCGCAGCGGACGGGAGCAGGATGCCGACGGCTCGCTCGGATCTGACGACCTCACCGAGCTGCTGAGCCCCGGCACGACGCAGGGCGGCTTCGACTCGGCCTTCGTCGAGGCGGAGCGCTCGGCGCCCGCCGCGCCCCCGGTCCCGCCGCTCCCGCCGACGCCCGACGCCGTCACCGAGGTGTTCGACCCGGCGGCGATGGCCGCCGCCGCCTCCGGCCGCGGTCTACGCGACGACTCGCCCGCGGACGAGGGCGCGGAGGACGATCTGCCCGGGATCTCCGGACTCGGCGCGGACAACAACGGTGTGCCGCCCTCGGCGAACTACCGTCTGCCGGCGGTCGGCTCCCTCGCCGCGGGGACGCCGCACCTCGAGCGGTCGGCCGCGAACGACGCGGTCGTGCGCGCCATCGAGAGCGTGCTCGAGCAGTTCAAGGTCGACGCCCGCGTCACCGGCTTCTCCCGTGGACCGACCGTCACGCAGTACGAGATCGAGGTCGGCCCCGGCGTCAAGGTCGAGCGCATCACGGCGCTGACGAACAACATCGCGTACGCCGTGGCATCCAACGAGGTCCGCATCCTCGCGCCCATCCCGGGAAAGAGCGCCATCGGCGTGGAGATCCCGAACGCCGACCGCGAGATCGTCACGCTCGGCGACGTCCTGCGGTCGACGGCCGCGACGAGCTCGACGCACCCGATGACGATCGGCGTCGGCAAGGACGTCGGCGGCGGCTACGTCGTGGCCAACCTGGCCAAGATGCCCCACCTGCTGGTGGCCGGTTCGACCGGCTCCGGCAAGTCGAGCTTCGTCAACTCGATGATCACGAGCCTGCTCATGCGCGCGAAGCCCTCGGACGTGCGCATGGTGCTCATCGATCCGAAGCGCGTGGAGCTCACGTCGTACGCCGGTGTGCCGCACCTCATCACCCCCATCATCACGAACCCCAAGAAGGCCGCCGAGGCGCTCCAGTGGGTCGTGAAGGAGATGGACATGCGGTACGACGACCTCGCGTCGTTCGGCTTCCGTCACATCGACGACTTCAACCGCGCGGTGGTCGCCGACGAGATCACGCTGCCGGCCGGCAGCGAGCGGGTCCTCAAGCCCTACCCGTACCTCCTGGTCGTCGTCGACGAGCTCGCGGACCTCATGATGGTGGCCCCGCGCGACGTCGAGGACTCGATCGTCCGCATCACGCAGCTCGCGCGCGCCAGCGGCATCCATCTGGTCCTCGCGACCCAGCGGCCGTCGGTCGACGTCGTCACGGGCCTGATCAAGGCGAACGTCCCATCGCGACTGGCCTTCGCGGTGACGAGCGTCACCGACTCCCGGGTCATCCTGGACCAGCCGGGCGCGGACCGCCTCATCGGGCAGGGCGACGGGCTGTTCCTCCCGATGGGCGCCTCGAAGTCGCTGCGCGTGCAGGGCGCCTGGGTGAGCGAGCAGGAGATCGAGAAGGTCGTCGCGCACGTCACCCAGCAGGCCCGTCCGGAGTACCGCTCCGACGTGCAGGCGGCGGCGGAGAAGAAGGAGATCGACGCGGACATCGGCGACGACCTCGAGCTGCTGCTCGCGGCGGCCGAGCTGGTCGTGTCGACGCAGTTCGGGTCAACGTCGATGCTGCAGCGCAAGCTGCGGGTGGGCTTCGCCAAGGCCGGCCGTCTCATGGACCTGCTGGAGTCGCGCGAGATCGTCGGACCGTCCGAGGGCTCCAAAGCCCGCGACGTGCTGGTGACCAACGAGCAGCTCCCGTCCGTGCTCGCGCGCATGCGCGGGGAGGACGAGCCGGCGGCGCCGTCCGCGGCGGACGACCGGTACGGTCCCGACGCGGTCGCTGCGCAGTACGACGGGCTGCCGGTCGTCGAGGACGACGACGGCGGCGAAGACGCCTGGCAGCTGACGGGACGCGACTGATGGCGGTTCCGCGGCAGCTGCCCAACGCGATCACCATCGCGCGCATCCTCTGTGCTCCCGTCTTCCTCTGGCTGCTCCTCGCCGACGGGGGCGCGGACGGCGGTCTGCGCTGGGCGGCGGCGATCCTCTTCATCGTGGCGATCGCGACGGACGGCGTCGACGGCTACATCGCGCGCAAGTACGACATCGTGAGCGACCTCGGTAAGCTCCTGGACCCCATCGCCGACAAAGCGCTGACGGGGCTGGCGTTCATCGGGCTCTCCGTCCTCGGTGAGCTGCCGTGGGTGATCACGATCGTGGTGCTCGTCCGGGAGATCGGCATCACCGTGTACCGCCTGATGGTCGTGAGCGACCACGTGCTGGCCGCGGCATGGATGGGCAAGCTCAAGACGGTCGCGCAGGCGGTCGCGCTGTCCCTCGCGCTCCTGCCGCTGGACGCCCTCGTCGACGCGGACGCCTGGCGTTCGGGCGTCTGGTGGGCCGGCGTCGTCACCATGACGATCGCGGTCGTCCTCACCATCGCGTCCGGGGTCGACTACATCGTGAGCGAGGTGCGCGGGGCGCGCCGGAAGCGCCGGGCCTCATGATCGACGGCGTGCCCGACGACCTCGAACAGACGCTCGTCCGAGATCCCCGCGAGACGGCGGCGCTGCTCATCGACCGGCTCGCCGAGCTCAACTGGACCGTCGCGGTCGCGGAGTCCCTGACCGGAGGCCTGGTGGTCTCCACTCTCGTGGATGTGCCCGGGGCCTCGCGGGTGCTGCGGGGAGGGGTCGTCGCGTACGCCACCGACGTCAAGAACAGCGTGCTCGGCGTCGATCCGGCGCTGCTCGAGGCGCACGGTGCCGTCCACCCCCGTGTGGCGCGGCAGATGGCGCGCGGGGTGCGCGACGTCCTCGGGAGGGACGGGCGCGCCGCCGACATGGGGATCGCGACGACGGGGGTCGCCGGCCCGGACGAGCAGGACGGCCAACCCGTCGGAACGGTGCACATCGCCGTGGCCACGCCGCTGGGCACGCGCGTGGACTCCCTCGTCATCCAGGGGGATCGGGATCGCATCCGCCGGGAGACCGCTCACATCGCCCTCCGGCGCGCTCTCATGGCCTTGTGACGGGCTCCGGATGCCGCGGGCGACGTGCGGGAATGAATGATGACACATTCCGGTTGGAGTAGGCGATTCCCATCCTCTGCCCAGCGCGCGGCATTAGGGTGACCGTATCGGTGTTGTACCGTTGTCCACCCGGACAGCACAGGAATCAGCAGTGAGGAGGGGCCCAAATGATCCTGGTTCGTCAAGAGATCGGCGAAGTCCTGCGTGACCTTCGTCAGCAGAAGGGGCGCACCCTCCGTCAGGTCGCCAGCCGCGCGAGCGTCGCGCTGGGGTACCTCAGCGAGGTCGAGCGCGGTCAGAAGGAAGCATCGAGCGAGATCCTGGCGTCCGTCGCCGAGGCGCTGGACGTTCCCATCTCCACGATCATGCGCGAGGTCGGCGACCGGCTCTCGGTCCTCGAGGGCCTGCAGACCTTCCCCGACGTCGTTCCCGACGAGCTCGTCGCGGCGGTCGAGCCCGAGCTCTCGCTTCACTGATCGGCGGCCTGCCGACCGATGCGTCGTAGCGAATTCGATCGCGCCGTCACGGACGAGTTCGGGGCTCGAGGCGGATACCTGGTCTCCGATCTCGTCCTGTCCGCCGTCGGGGGGCGGACCAGTGCCGAAGCCCTCGCGGCCGGCGTCGAGCCCCGTGACGTCTGGCTGGCGCTCTGTCAGGAGACGGACGTCCCGCTCGAGCGCCGCTACGGCGTGGGGCGGATCGAGCCGCGTCAGCGCTGACGGCGTGTCGTCGAATATCCGTTCGATTTCGGCGTAGTCTCCTTCACAACAGGGTTTCTTGCGAACCTGTCCCCGGAACGGGGGTGCGCCGGCGTCGATGTCGGAGGCCCTCCGTAACGTGGGCAGCGTCGAACGACACCCTGAACGCCTTGTCGGGCATCCTCATCGTCGGTGGGGAGCGCGACAGCCTATAGGCGACGGAACGCGAGCATTAGGAGCACGTCATGCCCTCACCCGCAGAGCGCGAGAAGGCCCTCGAATCGGCCCTCGCCCAGATCGACCGGCAGTTCGGAAAGGGCTCGGTCATGCGACTGGGCAGCGACGACCGCGCACCGATCGAGACCATCCCCACCGGCTCGGTCGCCCTCGATGTCGCGCTCGGCATCGGCGGCCTGCCGCGCGGTCGCATCATCGAGATCTACGGTCCCGAGTCCTCCGGTAAGACCACGCTGACGCTCCACGCCATCGCGAACGCGCAGCGCGCGGGCGGTATCGCCGCCTTCATCGACGCCGAGCACGCGCTCGACCCCGAGTACGCCAAGAAGCTCGGCGTCGACATCGACGCCCTGCTGGTGTCGCAGCCCGACACTGGAGAGCAGGCCCTCGAGATCGCGGACATGCTGATCCGCTCGGGTGCCATCGACCTCGTCGTCATCGACTCCGTCGCGGCCTTGGTGCCGGAGGCGGAGATCAAGGGTGAGATGGGCGACTCGCACGTCGGTCTGCAGGCGCGTCTGATGTCGCAGGCTCTCCGCAAGCTCACCGGTGGACTGAACACCACCAAGACCACCGCCATCTTCATCAACCAGCTGCGCGAGAAGATCGGCGTGTTCTTCGGATCGCCCGAGACCACCGCCGGCGGTAAGGCGCTCAAGTTCTACGCGTCGGTGCGCCTCGACATCCGCCGTATCGAGACGCTTAAGGACGGCACGGAGGCCGTGGGCAACCGCACCCGCGTCAAGGTCGTGAAGAACAAGATGGCGCCGCCCTTCAAGCAGGCGGAGTTCGACATCCTCTACGGCGTCGGCATCTCCCGCGAGGGCAGCCTGATCGACTTCGGCGTCGAGCACGCGATCGTCAAGAAGTCCGGCGCCTGGTACACCTACGAGGGCGAACAGCTCGGCCAGGGCAAGGAGAACGCGCGCAACTTCCTGCTGAAGAACCCCGACATCGCCGCCGACATCGAGTCGAAGATCAAGACGAAGCTCGGCATCGGCGGGGCGCCGGCGGCGGCTTCCGCCGCGGACGAGCTGGCGGCTCGTCGTCCGGCCTGATGGTCGACGGCGACGGACGAGGATCTGACCGCGGCGGGGCTCAGGACCGCCCCGCGGCGGGCCGGGGAGGCGCCGGTCGCGGTGGCGACGGCCTCGCCCCGGTGATCCCGCTGTTCGGTGCGGGTGCCGCCCGGCGCCGTAGCCTCCAGTCGGACGGCGGCGACGACGACGCGGCCGTCCACGAGGGTGGCGACCGGGACCGGGACGACGACATCGCGCGCGATGCGGGCCCGGCCCGCACGGCGCCCCGGCCGGGGACGTCGACGGCGGTCGGGTCCGACGAGGACGGTGACCCCGGCGGGGACCTGGACGGCGCCGGGGCGCTGTCCGACGGTCCCGACGCCGATGAACGTTCGAGGTGGCACACCACCTGGCTGCGTTCGCCGGCGCGGGCGGACCACCCCTCCGCGGGGGGAGGACCATCGATCCGCGCGCTGCCTCAGCCGACGGACGAGGACCGTCATGCGGAGAGCCGTGCCCGGTTCCGCGATGCGACGGCGGCGGTGCACGAGGACGCTCCCGATCCGGATGAGGTCCGCGACCGTGCGGAGGCGGTCCTGCTGCGCAAGCTGCGGACGCGATCGCTCTCGCTGTCGGAGTCGCGTACGGCCCTGCGCGGGGTCGAGGGCGTCGACGACGCCCTCGTCGCCGAGCTGATCGACCGCTTCGTCGACCTCGGCTACCTGGACGACGGAGCGCTCGCCGACCAGCTCGCCCTCTCCGGGGTGGAGCGCAAGGGCCAGGGCCGACGCGCGGTCGTCCTGACCATGCTCAAGCGGGGGATTCCGCGCGACGTGGCGGATGCCGCGGTGGATGCCCTCCCGGACGACGATGACGATCGCGCCCTCGAGTTCGCACGGGGCAAAGCGCGGGCCATGACCGGTCAGGACTACGACACGGCGTTGCGTCGACTCGCCGGACAGCTGTCCAGACGGGGATACCCGTCCTCCGTCTCGTTCAACGCCGCACGAGCTGCTCTGGCCGAGGCGGGGATCGGGCGCGCTCGTGCGTCGGCACGTCCCGCCACCGGCGTCCGCTTCACCCCCGACGAGGACTGAGCCGCGCGGCTCGCGTCACATGCGCGACCGCGACGGGTCGGCGCCCCGCGACGCGTCGGCCCGAGCGACGATCCGCCCCAGGTCGGAGCGCGAGCTGGCTTCCACCTTCTGCCGCGCCTGATACACGTGCGACTCGACCGTGCGGACGGAGAGATAAAGGCGCTCCGCGATCTCCCGGTTGTTCAGACCCTGGTCGACGAGCAGTGCGATCTCCCGCTCCCGGCGGGTGAGCTCGAGACCGCCGCCCGAGGCCGCCCCCGCCGCGGAGAGGGGGACCGGTGACAGCCGACCGATCGGTCCGCCCGTCGCCGTGGCCTCCGTCGGCACCCAGTGCGGGTGCAGGCGGAGCTCCTCCCGGGGGTCGCGGTCCGAACCGGAGCCGTCCCACGCCGCGATGCGCTCGCGGGTCACGGCCGCGAGCGGCAGCTCGCTGTCGGCGGCGAGGAGCTCGAGCTCCTCGCGCTCGGCGTCCGACAGCTCCCCGAGGACGAGCAGCTTGAAGAGATCCCGCAGGCGCATCGGGGGGACCGCCCGGCCCCGCGTCAGCGTCGCGGCGTCGCGAGCGCGCCCGACAGCCTCCTCCCGGCGGCTCTCGGCGATCAGCAGCGTCGCCTCCACCGAGGCGCGCGCGTGCCGCAGCTGCGGGCCGTCCCCGGCCTCGACGCGGTCGAAGACCAGCCGCGCGTCCTCGACCCGGCCGGCCGCCGCGAGCGCCTCGGCGACGCCGAGCTCGGCGAGGGCGAGATCGGGTCCGGTCAGCGTGCGCGGTCCGCGACCGAGCGCGGTCTCGAGCTCCAGGAGCGCGCGCGCCGGGCGATCGAGGTTCGTGTCGGCGATCGCGGCGGCGATCCCCGCGACGGTGAGGCCGACACCGTCGCCCTCGCGGGCGGCGACGATCCGCTCCGACAGCAGCCTCTGGGCGGCTCCGCTGCCGTCCGCCCCTGCCAGCTGAGCACTGGACAGCAGGACGAGGATGGCGCCGAGACGGTCCAGAGTGCCCAGGTTCGTCGTGCGCGTCCGGGCGTCCAGCAGGCGTTCCACATTGCGGAAGTGGGACTGCGCGACCGTCCACCGCCCGAGGAACGTCTCCGCCATGCCTGCGGCCGCGAGGGCGCGCAGCCGGGTGGCCGGTGCGGCCTCCAGTCGGGTGGCGAGGGTCGCGTCCGCGGCGGCGGAGATCCAGTCCATCTGC
>VGAV01000063.1 GCA_016870695.1 Actinomycetota bacterium
CGCCTGCACGCGGTCGAGGGTCACGGTCGCGAGTCCCTTCGGCAGCGCCGGGGCCGCCCGCGGCGCGGGCACCCGCACGGTCCCGGTGTCGAGCAGCCGGTCGATGTCGCCCTGGCTCAGACGCCGCTCGCGGGCGGCATCCGTCCGTTCCCGGCGCTCCGCGCGGTATGCCTCGAGACGCCGGTGCAGCACCTCCTCCGTGAACGGCTTTACGAGGTAGCCGACGACGTGGGCGGCCAGCGCCTGCCGCACGGTCACCTGGTCCTGTGACGAGCTGATGACGAGGACGTCCGGGCCGTCCGCGCCGAGCGTGCGGAGCCGATGCAGCACCTCGACACCGCTGATGTCGGGCAGGCGCATGTCCAGCAGGACGAGGTCGACGCCCGCCTGCGCCTGCGTCACGGCGGCCGTGCCGGTCCCGGCGGAGCCGACGACCGCGAAGCCCGGCGCCGCGGCGACGAACCGGCCGTGCAGGGCGCGCGCGGCGGCGTCGTCGTCGCAGATGAGCACCCGGATCATGCCCGCGCCTCCATGTCGAAGGCGAACCGCGCCCCGCCCCACGCCGAGCGGGAGACGAGGAGCTCGCCGCCGCGGTCGGTCACCGCGCGTCGGACGACGGCGAGTCCGATGCCCCGCCCCGTCCCGGTCCGGTCCGGCTTCGACGAGAAGCCGAGACCGAACGCCCGCTCCTGCTCCCGCGGGTCCAGGCCGGGGCCGTCGTCGTCGACGGCGCCGTGGAGGATGCCGCCCACCTGCGCGAGCGAGCACCGCACCCTCGTGGCGCCGGCCTCGGCCGCGTTCCGGCACAGGTTGCTGAGGATGAGCACGACCGTCTCGTCGATCGCGACGTCCGGGTCGATCTGCGTCTCCAGCCGCGCGCCGAGGGCCGCGACCTCGCTGCGCAGCGCCTCGATGCTCGCGCTCACGAGGGATGCGCCGAGCCGGCTGTCCACGGTCGGACGCGGCTCGAGCCCTGGCATCGCCGCGGAGATGTAGGCCATGGCATCCTGCGTGTCGCCATGCGAGACGAGACCGTGCAGGACGTGCAGGCGGGTGCCGAACTCATGGGCCTGCTCCCGCAGCGCGGCCATGGTGCGCGCGGTCTGCTCCTGCTCGGCGGCGAGGGCGTCGAGGCGGCGGAAGCGCCGCTCGATCAGCGCGGCCAGGACGGACGACGCGAGCGTGCCCGCCACGAGCGCGCCCACGGCCCACGGCATCAGCTCGCCCAGGGCCTCGTCGCGCTCGGTGAGGATGCTCGACTGCAGGACGCCGACGGCGACCATGCCGACCACGTCCCCGCCGTCGCGGACGGGCACCTTCGCGCGCAGCGAGCTGCCCGAGGGGCCGGTCTCGACGCCGAAGAACGGCGTCCCCGCCAGGACGCTCGCGTTGGCGGTCTCCACCTGCCGTCCGCGCTGGTCCGCCGACGGGTGCGTGATGCGCACGCCCTCGTCATCGGTGATGACGACGTAGAAGACGCCGGTGGTCCGTTCGATGAGGTCGGTGAGCGGCTGCAGCGCCGCCGTCGCGGGGGCCAGGTCGGCGGCATCCGCGAGGTCCGTCGCGCTCCCGGCGGGGGACATGGATGCCACGGTGCCGCGCACCTCGTCGAGCTCGGCGATGCTCGTGGCCACCTCAGAGACGCGCTGCGCGGTGTCGTCGTGGATCCGCCGCTCCTGCACCCCCGCGGCGATGACGGTGGTGAGGCCGACCGCGGCGAGGACGATGACGCTGGGAAGCACGACGAGCCCCCACCGCGCCGCGCGCGCGGCTGTCGAGCGGGCATCGCGCACGGCCGGATCCTCTCTGACGCGAGTTATGAGCACAAAGCGGGCGGGGGGTGCGCCGCGGGCGTCCTCCTGGGAGCGTCATCACATTCTGCGAGACGACGACGTTCGCAAGGAGGAGTTGTGATGACGGAGCCTACGCCTTCATCTGTCCCTGACCATACGCCGGCGGGTCCCCCCGCCCGGCCCCGGTGGATCGGTCGCGTCCTGGGCGGCGCCGTCGCCGTCTCGGCGATCGCGATCGCGTCCTACGGTTCGATCACCTCGGCATCCGCGGGGGACGACATCCACGCCTCGATGACGATCATCGCCCCGGCGGCCGCGGGCGGCGGCTGGGACGGCGTCGCCCGCGAGCTGCAGCAGGCGCAGAAGGCCAACGGCCTGGTGAACAACGTGCAGGTGGTCAACATGCCGGGCGCGGGCGGCACGATCGCCCTCGGCAACGTCTCGGTGCTCAACGGGCAGGCCAACAACCTCCTCGTTGGCGGGACCGGCCTGCTCGCGGCGACCGTGCAGTTCGACTCCGCGGCGACGCTCGACGACGTCACGCCCCTGGCCGTCATGGTCGAGGAGTACGACGTCATCGTCGTCCCCGCGAGCTCGCCCTTTCAGACGCTCGACGACCTCGTCGCGGCGTGGAAGGCCGACCCCCGCGCCCTGCCGTGGACCGGCGGCGGCTCGTTCGACCAGCTCGTCGTGGCGGAGCTCGCGCTCGCCGCCGGCATCCCTCCCGTCGAGATGACCTACATCTCGTCCGACGGCGGCGGCGAGGCGATCCAGGCCCTGCTGAACGGCACGGCGCAGGCTGCAGCGGGCGGGTACCCCGACAACATCGACCAGATCGAGTCCGGGCGTCTGCGCGCGCTGGCCCTGGTCGCGAGCGAGCCCTTGGACGGCATCGACATCCCGACGGCCGTCGAGCAGGGGTACGACATGGGCCTCACCAACTGGCGCATGCTCGCCGCCCCGAGCGGCCTCGACGACGAGCAGGTCGACGGGCTCACGGACCTCGTCCTGGACTCGACGGCGACCCCGGAGTGGGCCGACGCCCGCGCCCGGTACCACTGGACGGAGCGCATCATCACCGGCGACGACCTCACGGCGTTCCTCGCCGAGGAGCGCACGCGCATCGAGCGCCTGTACGAGGAGATGGGCCTGTGATGCCGTCGAACAACCCCACGTCCGTGTCGGCGACCGTCGGCAACCGGCTGCGGCTCAGCCGCGGCGGGGGACTCGTCGGTCTCGTCAAGTCGCTGGCCATGCCGCTCGTGCTCGCGGCATTCGCCACCTACCTCGTCATCGGGATCATCACGATGCGGGTGCCCCCGAACGCGGCCTTCCCCGGTCCGCAGTTCTTCCCCGGCATCATCGCGGCGGGCCTGTACGTCTTCGCGATCGTGCTCGGCATCGGCGCGGTGCGCGCCGTCGGCGGGACCCCGGATGCCGCGGAGCCGGACGAACGGACGGTCGGGGTGGACTGGCGGTCCTTCGCGTGGGTCGTGGGGTCGTTCCTCGCGTTCGCGTTCCTGCTCGGCATCCTGGGCTGGATCATCGCCGCGGCCCTGCTGTTCACGGGCATCGCCCGCGGTTTCGGGCAGCGCAACGTGCTGTTCGCCCTGTTCGTCGGCGTGACGATCAGCTCTCTCACCTACATCGCGTTCGACATGGGGCTCGGCTTGTCCTTGCCCTCCGGCATCCTGGGATGGGCCTTCTGACATGGACGTTCTCGTTCTCCTCGGCGAAGGATTCGCCGGCGCCCTCACCTGGCAGAACCTCGTCTGGGTGCTCGTGGGCTGCGTGCTCGGCACGGCGGTCGGCGTCATGCCCGGCCTCGGCTCGTCGATGGCGGTAGCCCTGCTGCTGCCGGTGACGTTCTCGCTCGACCCGACTGCGGCCTTCATCATGTTCTCGGGCGTGTACTTCGGCGGCCTGTTCGGCGACTCGATCACCGGCATCCTGCTGAACACCCCCGGGCAGGCGTCCGCCATCGCGTCGACGTTCGAGGGGCACAAGATGGCCCGGAACGGGCGAGCGGCGCAGGCCCTCGCCACCGCCGCGATCGGCGCCTTCATCGGCGGCATCGTCGCGTCGATCCTCCTCGTGTTCTTCGCGCCCCTGCTCGCGGACCTGTCGAGCAGCTTCGGGCCCGCGGAGTTCTTCGCCCTCGCGGTGTTCGCCTTCGCCGCGACCTCGTCGGTGGTGACGGACAGCGCCGTGAAGGGCCTGGCCTCGCTGTTCCTCGGGCTCGGCATCACCGTGGTCGGCGTCGACGGGGTCACCGGGGCGCCGCGGTTCACGATGGACTCCCCGAACCTCTTCGATGGCATCTCGCTCATCACCGTGACCGTCGGCATCCTGGCCCTCGGCGAGGTCATCTACGTCGCATGCCTCGAACGGCATGTGGCGAACAAGACCATGATCCGTCCGACGGGTCGACCGTGGCTCTCACGCAAGGAGCTGAAGGAGGCAACACCAGCGTGGCTGCGCGGAACGGCGATCGGTCTGCCGTTCGGCGTGATCCCGGCCGGCGGGTCGGAGATCCCGACGTTCCTGGCCTACGGTCTCGAGAAGCGCCTGGACTCCCGCCGCAGGAAGCCGCGCTTCGGCACCGGCGCGATCCGGGGTCTGGCGGCGCCGGAGGCGGCGGGCAACTCGACCACGGGCATGGCGATGGGCTCGCTCCTGGCGCTCGGGCTGCCGGTGTCGGCGACCGCGGCGATCATGCTCGCCGCGTTCCGCCAGTACGGTCTGCAGCCGGGTCCGCTGCTGTTCGAGCGGGCGCCGGACCTCGTCTGGGCGCTCATCGCGAGCTTCTTCCTCGCGATGGTGGTGCTGCTGATCCTGAACCTCCCCTTCGCGATGGTGTGGGCGAAGCTGCTGCTCATCCCGCGTCCGTACCTGTACGCCTCCATCGCCCTGTTCTGCGGTCTCGGCATCTACGCCACGTCGGGGGCGACGTTCGACCTCGTCCTGCTGCTGGGCATCGGCCTGCTCGGCTTCCTGCTGCGCGCGAACGACTTCCCGCTGGCGCCGCTCATCATCGGGATGGTGCTGGGACCGCTGGCCGAGACGAGCCTCCGGGATGCCGCGATGAGCGCCAACGGCGACCTCACAACGCTCTTCCAGGGTCCGATCGTCCTGACGATCTACGCCGTGCTCGTCGTGGTGCTCGCCGTGGCCGTGCGCAATCGCGTGGTTGCACGCCGCGCGGCGGCCCGGACGCCCGAGCGCGAGAGCGTCGACGCGTCCTGACCCGTCGTCGAACGGCGACCGGCCGTCCTGACGCGGCGCGGAGGGCGACCGGCCGTCCTGGAATCGGATGACGGCCGCAGAGTCGGACCGGGAGGCAGATCCCGTCCGATTCTGCGGCGTCGATCCGATTCCGCGGCCCCGGTTCGCGGCGCGGCTCAGGCGGTGCGGCTCAGGGCGTGCGGCCGGCGCGGCGGCCGGCGACAGCGGCGGACAGCAGGCGGCGCGGCTCAGGGGGTGGGGCCGGCGCGTCGGCCGGCGACAGCCGCGGACAGCCGGCCGACGAAAGCGAACACGCCCACTCCCGCCAGACACGCCGCGAGGGCGGCGGCGAACAGCTCGGCGCTCCGCAGGTCGACGGACCCGAGGGCGAACATCTCGTGCGGCATGGGCAGCGCGAAGCCCGCGCCCGCCGCGGAGAGCACGATCGAGGCGGCGTACCAGGCGCCGACGAGGACGGCGAGCACGGCCGCCGCCGTCCCCAGCAGGACGGCGCGCGCACCGAAGTCCCGTCGCCCGCCTTCCGCGCGGGGGTGCGGCGGCTCGACGGGGGGAAGGGATGCCGCGGGCTCCGACAGCGGGGACACGACGACGTCGGCAGCGGTGATGCTCATGGGTGTCCTCCCGAGGAAGCGGCGGCACCGGGTGGTGATGGACCCGACATCCGGCGCTTCTCCGATGCTAGGAACCGCCTGTTTCCGGGGCGTTTCCCCCGCGTGACCCTCCGGTCGCCGTCACGGCGGGACCGGGCGGCCGCACCCGCGTCAGGCGTCGCCGTCGGGCGCGTCGCCTCCGTCGGCGTGCACGATGTCCTTGACGATGAGCAGCCGGTAGGTCGTGCCGTCGGGGGAGTGCCACCGGTGGGGCGTGCCCGAGCGGCAGTACACCGAGTCGCCGACGACGAGCGTCCGCTCCCCGAACGCCCCGAACGAGATGACGATCGATCCCTCGAGCACCGTGAGGAACTCGTCCTCGTCGTGGACGTAGTGGTCGCCGGGCTCGGCGTTGGACCCGGTGAACTCGAGCGGCTCGAAGCGGCGCGGGCCCGTGACGAGGACGCGGGCGGTCCCCTCGGCGTAGGGGCCCATCACGCCCTCGTCCGCCCCGACGAACGACGGCTCGGGGTCGTGGTCGGCGCGGGGCGGTTCCGAGCCGGCGATGAGCTGGACACGGCTGGTGCCCAGGGCGCGCGCCAATCGCTCCAGGCTGGCCATGCTCGGGCGGGCCAGGCCGCGCTCGAGCTGGCTGAGGAAGGGGTGCGACAGGGTGGCCGCCTCCGCCAGCTGCATCAGGGTGAGGCCGCGCGCCTTGCGGAGGCTCCGCAGATGCGCCCCGAGTCGCTCGTCGCTGGTGGGGGAGACGGGGGTCGCCGAGGCCATAGAGGTCATCGTGCCACCCTCCCGGACGGTCTCGCGACGAACGTCGCGGGGACGCGCACGACGACGACGCTCATGCGCTCCTCACCGCGCAGGAGCTCTCCGGCGCCGTGTCGTCCGAGACGAGATGCAGACGCGTCCCCGGCAGCTCCCGAAGGGGGCGGGCGCCGGCGGCGTTGCGGGATGCCACGATCTCCGCGATGACGGAGAGGGCGGTCTCCTCGGGGGTCGAGCCCCCCAGGTCGAGGCCGAGGGGGGAGTGGAGGCGGGAGAGCTCGGCATCCGTCACTCCGGCCCCACGGAGGAGGGCGGCGCGCCGGGCGACGGTGGCCCGCGCCCCCATCGCGCCGACGAAGCCGACCGGCAGGCGCAGGGCCGTGCGCAGGGCGGGCACGTCGAGCCGCTCGTCATGGGTGAGGACGCAGACCGCTGTGCGCGCGTCGGGCGAAGGGAGGCCGGCGAGGTACTCGTGCGGCGCTGCGACGACCAGCTCCGCAGCGTCGGGAAAGCGCTCGCGCGTCACGAGCAGGGCCCAGTCGTCGCAGACGGTGACGGCGAAGCCGGCGGCCGCTCCCAGGCGGCAGAGCGCGGCGGCGTGCTCACCGGCGCCGAGGATGACGAGTCGCGGGGGAGCGATGCGGTGGAGGTCCAGCGGGTCCCCGTCGAGGGCGAGCCGCAGCGTCGTGTCGCGCCTGGCGCGCACGTCTTCGAGGGCCGGTCGCATGGTCTCGTCGACGCGGTAGGCCACGACGTCGACGGCGCCGCCGCAGGCGAGACCGGCCGCGATCGGCGTGACGGCGCCGTCGTCGGCGAAGCCGAACCGGGCCCGTCGGATGCCGCCGGTGCGCAGGACGTCGAGCCCGAGCATCACGGCGTCGTTCTCGACGCACCCGCCCGAGATCGAGCCGAGCACGCGCGCATCGCGCGTAACCGCGAGGCTGGCCCCGACGCCGCGCGGTGCGCTGCGCACCACACGGGTGACCGTGACGGCCGCGACGGGGACGCCCGCGTCGAGCAGCGGCACCAGGTCGGCGGCCAGTTCGAGCATGGACGCGACGGTAGCCGGGGCGTGTTTCGCGCACGCTACGCTGTCGTGACCATGCCCTCCGCGCCCGCTGGACCCGTCTCCGGTCTCGTGCTGGCCGCCGGTGCCGGGCGCCGATTCGGCGGCCCCAAGGCCCTCGCCCGGACTCCCGCCGGTACGCCGTGGCTGGCCCTCGCCGTCCGCGCATTGCGCGACGGGGGATGCGCGGAGGTCGTCGTCGTTCTCGGCGCCGGCGCCGAGGAGGCGCGGGGCCTCGTGCCTGCGGGAGCGACCGCCGTCACGGCGAGCGGGTGGGAGAGCGGGGTCGCGGCATCGCTCCGCACCGGCCTCACCGCGCTCGAGTCGTCGGGAGCCGTGGCGGCGGTCGTCGTCCCGGTGGACACCCCCGACCTGCCCGTCGCCGCCGTGGCCCGCATCGTGCGTCGCGCCGGCGCCGACGCCCTCGTCCAGGCGACGTACGCCGGGGCGCCGGGTCATCCCGTGCTCCTCGGCCGCGCGCACTGGTCGCCGCTCGCCGCGAGCGTGCGCGGCGACGTCGGCGCCCGGCCCTACCTGATTGCTCAGGGGGCGGAGTCCGTCGAGTGCAGCGACCTGTGGACGGGCGTCGACTGCGACACGCGTTGAGCCTCCGAGGTCGCAGATCACGGTCCGGCCACGGACCGGGGCAATTTTGTCGTGCCTCTAGACAAAACCCCTCGGCGGGGATAATTTTTCGGAGCCGTCATAATCCGACGGTCCACAGAGCCGGGACAGTGACGTACCCGATCCGACGCCCGGGAGGCGCGGGTACGACCTCGGGGGTCCCTGCCGTTCAGAGAGGAACGCAGATCACATGCTCAAGAAAATCCTGACCGGTGCGGCCATCGCCGCGCTCGCCGTCGGTCTGGGGGCGTGCAGCTCCACCCGTCCGGCGGACGGGGGCGCCGCCGCCGGAGGCAGCGGGGAATGCAACGTCGGCATCGCGATGCCGACCCGCAGCCTGGAGCGCTGGATCAACGACGGCGAGCAGCTGCAGCAGAAGCTCAGCGACGCCGGCTGCACCGTCGACCTGCAATACGCCGACAACAAGACCGACCAGCAGATCAGCCAGATCCAGAACCAGATCTCCGGCGGGGCGAAGATCCTCGTCATCGCGGCGATCGACGGCTCGACCCTGGGGCCGGTCCTCGAGGAGGCCAAGGCGCAGAACGCCACGGTCATCGCCTACGACCGCCTCATCAACGGCAGCGAGAACGTGGACTACTACGCCACCTTCGACAACTACAAGGTCGGCACCCTCCAGGGCCAGTACATCGAGGAGCAGCTCGGCCTGAAGGACGGCGCGGGCCCCTTCAACCTCGAGCCCTTCGCCGGCAGCCCCGACGACAACAACGCCAAGTTCTTCTTCGCCGGCGCCTGGGACGTCCTCCAGCCCTACGTCGAGAAGGGCCAGCTCGTCGTCCCCAGCGGCAAGTCGCCCGCGAACGACGACGCCTGGGCCTCCATCGGCATTCAGGGCTGGGCCTCCGACAAGGCGCAGGCCGAGATGGATAACCGCCTGTCGTCGTTCTACGGCGATGGCAAGAAGGTCAACGTCGTGCTGTCCCCGAACGACAGCCTGGCGATCGGCATCGAGGCCTCCCTCAAGTCGGCCGGCTACACCGCGGGCACCGACTACCCGATCATCACGGGCCAGGATGCCGACAAGGCCAACGTGAAGGCGATCCTCGAGGGCACGCAGGCGATGACCGTCTGGAAGGACACCCGCGCCCTCGGCGACCGCGTCTTCGAGATGATCCAGCAGATCAAGGACGGCGACGAGGTCGAGGTCAACGACACCGAGACCTACGACAACGGCGAGAAGGTCGTCCCGTCCTTCCTGCTGACGCCCGAGGTCGTCGTCAAGGACGACGTGCAGTCCAAGCTCATCGACTCGGGCTTCCTCAAGGCCTCCGACGTCGGACTCTGATCCGTTCCGCGGCGGGGCGGGAGCGATCCCGCCCCGCCGCTCGACCCTGCGCCCGGCGGGCGAGGGAGGAAAGACCATGACCGAACCGATCCTGCGCATGACGGGGATCTCCAAGTCGTTCAACGGGGTCCCGGCGCTGGCCGACGTGTCGATCGACGTGTACCGCGGCGAGGTCCACGCGGTGTGCGGTGAGAACGGCGCCGGCAAGTCGACGCTCATGAAGGTGCTCAGCGGCGTCTACCCCGCCGGCAGCTTCGAGGGGGCGATCACCCTCGAGGGCGAGGAGATGGCCTTCCGCTCCATCAACGACAGCGAGGCCGCCGGCATCGTCATCATCCACCAGGAGCTGGCCCTCAGCCCGTACCTCTCCATCGCCGAGAACATCTTCC
>VGAV01000064.1 GCA_016870695.1 Actinomycetota bacterium
TGTCGACGCCGCCGAAGCCCGCGTTGACGTAGTCGGGGTTGAGGGCGATCTTGCCGAACTCGTCGAACGCCGAAGCGATCTGCGGGTCGGTGAAGGGGATCTGGTTCTCGACCCACTGGTCGTAGACGTCGGCGCCCGATTGACGCAGGACGATGTCCTCGATCCAGTCGGTGCCCGGCCAGCCGGTCGCCGCGTCGGAGCCGAAGCCGATGCACCACGGGGGCGTGTTGGTGGTCTGCTGGATCTGCGCGGTGAGGTCGAGCATGCCCTGCCAGTCGGTCGGGACCGTCCAGCCGTTCTCCTCGAACTGCTTCGGGGAGTACCAGACCCACCCCTTGACGCTCGCCATGAGCGGGGCGCCGTACTGGGTGCCCTCGTACTGCCCGTAGCCGGCCCAGTCCTCGGACCAGTACTCGCTGACGTTGTTCTTGACGGCCTCCGGAGCCTCCTTCAGGAAGCCCTGCGCGGCCATGTCGCGCATCAGACCCGGCTGCGGGAAGATCGCGATGTCAGGGGCGTTGCCACCCTGCGCACGGACGGCGATCTGCGCCTCGAACTCCTTCGACGCCTCGTACTGGATGTCGATGTCGTTCTCTTCTTCCCAGTCGGCCCAGGACTGCTCCAGCAGTTCGGCCTCGGTGTCCGAGATCGTTCCGTAGACGGTGACGACGTTGGAGTCGCCCCCGCCGTCTCCGCCTCCGCTGCTGGCGCCGGGTCCCCCCGAGCATCCGGCCAAAGCGATGCCGGCAACGCCGGCCAGGGCAAGCGGCGCCAGAAGGCGACGACGCTGTGTCATGCCCATGTGGTCCTCCTCATCGAGTCACTGTCGGTGCATCAGTTCCGTTCGGGAACCGATTCCAGGTAACCGTAAGGGACATCCCACAATCCCGCAACACCGGTATATCACGAAGCGGTAACGCCGCGAATTTCTGCGGGACCACGCACATTTCCGCGACGACAACCGGTTCCAGGTTTGCGGCGTGTGGGTTATCGTTCTTCCGTGTCGACATCGCAGTCGGCAGCAGCACCGAGGAAGACACCATGAGCGGAATAGCCGATGTGGCACGCCTGGCGGGCGTGTCCAAGTCGACGGCGAGCCGAGCCCTCACCGGCGGCGGCTACGTCTCCGACGGCACGCGCCGACGCGTCACCGATGCCGCGGCATCCCTGGGCTACGTCCCGACCACGAGCGCCGTGAGCCTCGCCACCGGTCGCACGCGCACCATCGCTCTGATCGTCCCCAAGGTCAACCGCTGGTACTTCGGCGCCATCGTGGAGGGCGTCGAGCGCTCCCTGATCCCCCATGGCTACGACCTCACGCTCTACGTCGCGGAGCCCGGCTCCCGCGACCGCGAGAGCCTCTACTCCACCTACCTGGCCCGCAAACGCTTCGACGGCATCATCGCCGTGGCTCTCGAGCCCGACGACAGCGACCTCGAACGCCTCGTCGCGATCGACAAGCCGACGGTGAGCATCGGCAACGCGCTCGGCGACATCGCCACGCTCGGCCTCGACAACGTCGCCATCACCCGCATCATCACCGAGCACCTCATCACGCTCGGGCACACCGACATCGCGTTCGTGGGCAGCACTCCCCCGACCGACGCACCGGCGCGCGACGTCGACGAGCGCTCGATCGGCTATCGCAACGCCATGAACGACAACGGCCTCGCCGTGCGGATCCGCGCCGTCCCCTCGACCCTGACGATCACCGACGCGTACGCCGCGGCGGCGTCCTTCCTCGCCGACGCCGCGAACCGCCCGACGGGCATCGTCGCGGCGTGCGACGAGGTCGCCATCGGCGTCATCATCGCGGCGCGGCGGCTCGGCATCTCGGTCCCGACCCAGCTCAGCGTGGTCGGCATCGACGGTCACGACTACGCGGAGATGTTCGCACTGACGACCATCGAGCAGTACCCGCGCGACCAGGGCACGGCGGCCGCGGGACTGCTCATCTCCATGATCGAGGGCGTCGCCGCCCCGCTGCGCACCCCCGCGGCCACGCGGCTGGTGGTCCGCGCCTCGACCGCTCCCCCACGGTCCGTCTGACCTGGCCGGCCCCGTCGAGAACCTCCACGCGACCGGAAAGGGAAGGACCCCGGATGCCATGGCATCCGGGGTCCTCCTCGTCGTCAGGCGTCAGTCGGCACGACGGGCCGCGCTGCGACGGGCGATCACGCCCAGGCCGATCATCAGCATCGCCGCGAGGGCGGCGCCGCCGATCCAGCCGGCGTCGGCACCCGTCACCGGGAGCAGACCCGAGCCGGAGCCCGAGCCGGTGCCGGTGCCGGTGTCCGCACCTGAACCAAAGCCCGAGCCCGAGCCCGAGCCGGTGCCCGGGTCGACGCCGGGGTCGGTGCCCGGGTCGACGACGCTCGGCGCCGCCGTCAGGACGGGGACGGTGAGCGTCGTGCCGGACGGCTGCGCGAGCAGGTCGAGCTCGAACGCCTCCGGTGCGTCCGCGGCGATCGGCACGGTCACCGTCGCCGCACCGCCCGTGACGGGCACCTCGAGGGCGACGGCCGCGGCCGTCGTCGCGGGGGCCGCGGTGGGCGAGGCGGAGGCGAGGGTCCCCAGCTGGTCGGCCGGCGACGCCGTCGCGGACAGCGAGGCCGGGGCCACGGGCGTGGCGGTCTCGACCGTCAGCGACGTGTTCGCCGGGGCGCCGAGCGACGTGAGGTCGAGGTTCGACACCGTGAACGTCAGGTCGGTGCCGCGCTCGACCGGGGCGGTCGGAGCCTGGACCTGCACCGCGCGGGCGGTGAAGTCCGGGGTCAGGCCGGGGTTCGCCTCGAGGTAGGCGATCCACGCGTCGCGGTCGATGAGACCCGAGTCGCGGGTGTCGGACCCGTCCCGGAACGCGGTGAACGCATCGCCGCCCTGCAGCAGGAAGCTGAACGAGCCGACGCGGTACTCGGCGGCCGGGTCGACGGACTCGCCGTCGATCCAGATCCCCGTGATGCGCTCGCCCGCCGGACGGGCGGCGTCGTAGGTGACGCGCACGTTCTCGGACACGCCGAGCGCGAGGTCGCGGTCGCGACCGGCCGCGGCGCCCCACTGCTGCTCGAACACCCGACGCAGCTCGTCGCCGGTCAGCGTCGTCGTCCACAGGTTGTTGACGAAGGGCAGCACCGCGTTGGCCTCGGCCCGCGTGATCACCCCGTCCGTCCCGTAGAGGAGCTCCGCACGCAGACCACCGGGGTTCACGATGGCGATCTCGGCGCCCCCGCGATCGGGGTCGGCGAGGGTCTCCCGCAGGGCGTCGGCGACGAGACCGCCGAGGGCGGACTGCTTCGACCGGTCGTCGCGCTGACCGCCGGCGTAGCGGCCGTCGACGTACGCCCCGCCCTTGAAGGCGGTCGTGATGTCGGCGGTGACCGAGCCCACGGGCTCCGCGCCGACCCGGTCGGCCTCGGCCCGGGCGAGGGCGACGATCTCCGCGACCTCCGCGACACGGGGGTACGTCGCGATCAGCTCGGCGTCCAGCGCCGCGCTGTTCGCCGCGGTCTCGGCCGGCTTGTCCGGCACGACGACCGACGCGAGGCGCGCGACGTTGCGGGCGCTGTAGTCCACGACCTCGCCGTTGTCCCGGTCGACGGTCAGGACGACCTGGCCGATGTTCTCGCCGTAGCTGCCGGTCTGGACGATCGGACGGGTGCCCTCGCCGCCGGGGATCGGGGCGTCCCACGCGTACTTCTGGTGCGTGTGTCCGGTGAAGATGGCATCCACCGCGGGGTCGGTCTCGTTCACGATCGTCGCGAACGCGCCGCCACGGGCCAGGGCCTGCTCGAGCGTCGCCGCCGTCGCGTCGCCCTCGGCCGCACCCTCGTGGTACTGGGCGACGATGATGTCGACCTCGTCCTCGATCTCGGCGACGACGCGGTTGACCTCGGCGACCGGCTCGCGGAACTCGATGCCCTCGATGCCGCCCGGCGAGACCAGCTGCGCGGTCTCCCGGGTCACGGCGCCGACGACGCCGATGCGGACGCCGTCGACCTCGAAGATCGCGAACTCGTCGAGGATCGGCTCGCCGTCCTTGTACACGTTCGCCGCGAGGTACGGGAAGTCCGCGGACGCGGACACGCGTCCGGTGAGGTCAGCCGCGCCCTTGTCGAACTCGTGGTTGCCCACGGCCGAGGCGGCCAGATCCAGCGCGTTCAGCACCTCGATGGTCGGCTCGTCGTCGAAGTACGCCGAGGCGAAGAGCGACGCGCCGATGTTGTCGCCGTTGGAGAGGAAGAGGGAGTTGGCATCCCCGTACTCCGCCCGCAACTGCTCGATCGTCCCCGCGAACTTGACCGTGTTGGCGTCGATACGACCGTGGAAGTCGTTGATGCCGAGCAGGTTGACGTCGGTGGTGTTGGCCAGGTTCAGGCCGACGATCACCGGGTCGTGGTCGCTGGAGCGGTAGGGCGTCGTGTCGTACAGGTCGGTGACGTTGTAGTTGTACCGGCTGTACTCGAGGGCGATCGACTCGCCCGCGTTGATGTTCCAGATGTCGGCGCCGGTCACGATGGCCTGCGCGTCCGCGGAGGCGAGCACGTGGTCCAGCGAGCCGGACAGACCGGAGAACGAGTAGGAGAATTTGCCGGACTGCTCGCCGAGGCTGGCGTAGCCCGCGTCGTAGAGCACCTGCATCGGGTCCTCCTGCGTGTAGGAGTTGAAGTCGCCGAGCAGGAACGACAGCTCGGTGCCGTACTTCGTCTCCATGTCGTCGGCGAACGCCGCCAGCGCGGTGGCCTGCGAGACGCGGGACGCGTTCGACGCGCCCTGGCCGTCGCCCTGGTCCGCGTCGGCGCCCGAGCCGGAGCCCTTCGACTTGAAGTGGTTCACGATCGCGACGAAGGTCTCGTCCGCGCCGCCGTCGACGGGCACGAAGGCCTGCGCGAGCGGCTGCCGGGCGTTCGAGAACGCCGCGGCATCCAGGATCGTGCTCTCGCCGACCGTCTCTACGATCGCCTTCTTGTAGATGAACGCGGTGCGGATGACGTCCTCGGATGCCGGGACCTGCGCGGGCGAGGGCACGAACGCCCACACCTCGGAGCCGGCGCCCGTGTTGAGGGCGGTCACCAGCGTCTGCAGGGCCGCGTCGCGGTTCTTGCCGTAGGCCGCGGAGTTCTCGATCTCCTCGAGGGAGACGACGTCGGCACCGAGGGCGTTGATCGCGGAGACGATCTTGTCCTGCTGGCGCTTCAGGCTCTCGGCCGTCGCCGCGCCGCGCGGACCGGTGCCCGAGCAGTTCGCGGTGATGGGCGTTCCCGCACGGTCCTTGTACGAGCCGGTGCAGCCGACCTCGGCGGGGAGCGTCGTGAAGTAGTTGAGCACGTTGAAGCTGGCGATCTTGACGTCGCCGCCCACCTCGGCCGGAGCCGCGGTGCGGGTGTTCTCGAAGGTGGCGGGCTGCGCGGTGGCCGCGTTGGCCCCGGTCAGCACCTGCGTCGGCTGGAAGCCCCACTTCTCGAAGCGGTAGTCGAGGACGACCGGCTGCGTGAACGTGACCGCCGCTCCGACGCGCACGGGCGCGGTCCGCGAGAGGTACGGCAGCGGCACCGTGGTGGCACTGGAGAAGTTCGTCGTCGCGCCGTCGTCGAGGAGCACCGCGCGGGCGGCGTTGTCGGCGACGACGGTGGCGTACTCCGCCGTGCCGGGACGGGCGACCTCGGTCGGCTGGATCAGCGGGGTGGTGCCCGCGGCCAGGCCGACGCTGCCGAACCGGTTGGTGTCGTAGGTGTTGGTGACGGTGAAGTCGCCCTCGGGTGCGAGCAGCATGCTCTCGAGGCTGCGGCGCTGCGCTTCCCCGGCGGGCCACTCGACCGCGGCCGGGGTGACGGGGGCGGCGGTCTCGGTGAGGACGGCGACGTCCGCCGCGCTCGCGCTGATCTGCGTGAGTCCGTAGTAGTCGCCGACGGTGCCGGTCACCTCGACGTGCTGACCGACCGAGACCGCGGCGGCGGCGGCTCCGCCGAACACGAAGATGCCGTCCGACGCGGTGTGGGCGGCGAGGTCGAGCTCACCGCCGGTGCCCGCGGTCTGCAGCGAGAAGCCGTTGAAGCCGCCGGTCGGGTAGGTGGCGGTGACGATGCCGCGAGTGGTGACCCGCTGACCGGCGAGGGGGCTGACCGTCCCGGTGCCCTGGATGTCGCGGATGGCCGTCACGGTGCCGGGCTGCGGCTCGGGCTCCGGCTCCGGCTCCGGCTCGGGCTCCGGCTCGGGCTCCGTCGGGGCTCCGCCCGTCGAGGACTGCGGCGTGACCGTGGTGGCGGTGGTGAAGTCCGACGCGTTGTCGTCGTTGTCGGCGAAACCGGTGCGCACGAGCGAGTTCGGCACGCTGTTGCCGCCCGTCACGGTCGCGGCGGCGGTCTCGAAGCTGACGCCGGCGCCGTAGCCGAGGAGGTCGGCGACCTGCGGGTTGTTCACCACGGAGCCGGCCGGCAGGGCCAGGCGCTCGGTGGTCTTGGCGAGCCAAAGCTGTCCCGTCGTGCCCGAGGGGTTCAGGCTGCCGGACACGTCCGGGGTCGGAAGGGCCTCGCCGACGGCGTCGGCGCCGCCGTTGCCCGGCAGGGCGACGAGGTAGTACGCGCCCGCGGCGATCGATCCGGTCAGGGCGAGCGTGTTGGACGCGGTCGGGGCGTCCGTGCTCCCGGCCGAGCGGTACTGCAGCGACCATCCGCTGAGATCCTGCGTCGTCGCGCCCGAGTTGTAGAGCTCGACGAACTTCTGGTTGAACGGCGCATTGGCGCTGCCGCCCTTGAAGTAGGCCTCGTTGATCACCACCCCGGACGGGTCGGCCGCGACGGCGGCGGTGGGGACGAGGGCGGAGCCGAGAAGAGCGGCTCCGAGGGCGGCGCTGAGCGTCGTCGTGAGACGACGCGAGCGCAGCCGCGAGTGCACGGTGGGCATGAGTCTCCTGCGAGACCGACGTACGGCGACGTCGGCGGGGGGGTGTTCGACGGGGGTACCCATCGACCGTAAACGACTCGCATAGCGTTTTCCCAGGTCGAATGTTGCGATCAGATGAACTTCCGTCTGCGCGAGGGTGACACCCGGTCCCACTCCGACCCGCGGTGCGGCGGGGACGACGAAGGCCCGGATGCCATGGCATCCGGGCCTTCGTTTATCGCGTTGCCGCGACCGCGTGAAGCGTGATTACTTCAGGGTCACCGTGGCGCCGGCGCCCTCGAGGGCCTCCTTGGCCTTCTCGGCGGTCTCCTTGTTCGCGCCCTCGAGCACGGCCTTGGGGGCACCGTCGACGACGGCCTTGGCCTCGCCGAGGCCGAGCGAGGTGAGCTCGCGGACGACCTTGATGACCTGGATCTTCTTGTCGCCGGCGGCCTCGAGGACGACGTCGAACGAGTCCTTCTCCTCGACCTCTTCGGCGGGGGCGGCGCCACCGGCGGCGGGGCCGGCCACGGCCACGGGGGCGGCGGCGGTGACGTCGAAGGTCTCCTCGAACGCCTTGACGAACTCGGACAGCTCGATGAGCGTGAGCTCCTTGAACGCGTCGAGCAGCTCTTCGGTGCTGAGCTTAGCCATGTTGTATCTCCTTGATCGGGTTAATCAGCCGGGCCGGGTCAGGCCGCGGTGTCCTGCTTCTCGCGCAGCGCGTCGACCGTGCGAACGGCCTTCGACGGAAGCGCCTGGAAGACGTATGCCGCCTTGGTCATCGTCGCCTTCATCGCACCGGCGAGCTTCGCCAGCAGGACTTCACGGCTCTCGAGATCGGCGAGCTTGTTGACCTCATCCGCGGTCAGAGCGGCGCCATCGAAGTAGCCGCCCTTCACCACGAGCTGAGGGTTAGCCTTGGCGAAGGCGCGCAGACCCTTCGCGACGGCGACCGGGTCGCCGTGCACGAACGCGATGGCAGACGGGCCCTTGAGCTCGTCGTCCAGTCCCGTGACCCCCGCGTTGTTCGCGGCGATCTTGGTCAGCGTGTTCTTCACCACGGCGTAATCCGCGTCCTGACGGATGTCGTTGCGCAGCTGCTTGAGCTGGGCAACCGTCAGACCGCGGTACTCGGTCAGCAGAACGGCGGTCGAGTTCTCGAAGTTCTTCGTGAGCTCGGCGACCGATGCATCCTTCTGCGCCATGGCCACTCCTTGTGTGTACGAGGCGCTCCGCGATGGCGGGGCGCCGGCCGTGGACATCGGGGTCTGGGCAAAAAAGAAGAGCTCCGGCGCAGGCGCACGGAGCTCGGAATCCCTGTCGGGAGGAGGTTCGTCCACCTGCGTAGGTCCCCTGCTTCTCAGCAGACGCTTCGATCGAAGTGCAGGCACTCCGATGACCGACGGTCTTTGGCTTGCCCCTACTGTACCCGACCCCCCCCCCCCCCCCCCAACCCCGCCGGGCCCCCCCCCCTCCGCCCCACCCCCTCCGCCGTCGAGAGCACGTGATCTCGACGAGAGCACGTGTTCGCGACGACCCAAACGTGTGTTCTCGCCGAGATCACGTGATCTCGCGCTCAGGACGGCAGCTCGACGCCGAATGCGCGAAGCCTCGCGGTGAGCGCGGCGGGGCTCTCGATGTCGGCGAATCCGCCCCGGCAGAACCGCCATTGGGTGACGCCTCGGATCCAGTCCTCCCGACGCTTCTCCTCCAGGAACGCTTCCTCCGTCGTGCGTCCCCGGAGGAGGGATGCCTCGGTGTATTTCGCCCTGCCGTCGAACTCCCAGAACGTTCGCGCCTCGGGCAGTCCCACGTCCACGAAGTAGTCGCCTCCGTCCGGACCGTTCACCCGCACCTGCAGCTCGAAGGCCCGGAAGCCGAGACGGTGGAGCTGGACCCGGCTCACGCTCTCGCCCGGAAGCTCTGCACGGCCGTCGGCGAAGTCCAGCACCCACCGCGCAGCCCGGACGCCACGGCGCCCGCGAGCGCGAGCCGCCCTCTCCGACAGCCGCGCTCGCCAGGCGGCCTGCGCGTCCGCGTCGAACCGCCGGCCCCTCATCGCCTCTCGAGCCACGGCGGCGTCCGCGCACGCCACGGCGGTCTCCGTCGACGCCGTCCGCGCGACGTCGAAAACCGTCCTGTCCAGCGAAGTGCAGGCGATCCCGTCCACGACGACGATGTCGTCATCGGACAGGGCGTCGTGATGGCGCCGCAGCCCGGGTCGTCCCGACGTGCGCCCCGGCCCGCGGGTCGTCACCTCGACCGGCCGCTCACCGAACCGATACTGGGGCAGCCCGTGGAGGACGGCCGCGGAGAGATGCGAGACGATCGACGACGAGCCGTGCATCAGACGCGCGGCCGCGACGACGGCGACCCTGTGCCGGGAGTCGGCCCAGAGCTCGGACATCAGCGCACGGTCGACGTACGCACCACGGTGCACACGCGTCAGCGGACCCGTTCGACTCGCCCCGCGCAACCTGGAGGCCGGGACGCCCATGTCCTGCGCCTGTCCCGCGAGCATGACCGCCGCTCTCGCATCCGAGAGGGAGATGTGTTTCCGCATGCCACGAGCGTCGCTCCCCGCGTCACCGCACCGCTGCCCGCGTGCACTCATCCGTGGACAACCGGGCCGTTCTTCGCCATGTGGAGGAGCCGGGCCCGCGACGCGCCGCCCTGCCCTTCCTTGTCGAGATCACGTGGTCTCGGCGAGATCACCCGTTCGCGGCGACCGGAGCGTGTGCGTTCGCCGAGATCACGTGATCTCGGCGAACGCGGGGAGGGGCGGGCGGGGCTAGGGGACG
>VGAV01000065.1 GCA_016870695.1 Actinomycetota bacterium
GATGCGCGCCGTGACGCGGTCGGAGACGTCGGAGGAGAGCGCCGAACCGGTGGCGCGCGCGTCGTTCGTGCTCATGGTGCACAGCCTAGGCACGAGGTGCCGAGCGACCCGGCGGCCCGCCGCGCGCGCCGAGAACTGGCGGATGCGGATCCGTTGGGGGCCGGCGGGCACCCTGCACGGTGCAGAGGCCGGCGAACGAGCGTTTTGTTACACCCAGATCAACAAAGCTGTGAGTTCCTTCGCAATCGGGCCTGAGCGTGCTTACATGTCTCCCGGGTACCCACCACCATTTATCCCCCACTGGATGGAAGGTCACTCAACGTGAACCGCATATCGAAAGCCGTCGTCGGCGCTGCCGCCTTCGGCCTCTTCCTCACCACCGCGGCCACCGCTCCGGCGCTGGCCCAGACCGCCGCCCCCGACGCCGCCGTCGAGGGCGTCGACGCCCGGCTGCTCGCCGCCATGGCGAACAGCCTCGGGACCGACACCGCCGGAGCGCAGGACGTGTTGCGTTTTCAGGCCGACGCGACCGAGACGCAGACGGACGTCATCGAATCCACGGGCGACGCCTACGCCGGCACCTGGCTCGACGAGTCGAGCCTGACCGTCTACGCCGCGGTCACCGACGACGCGGCGCGCGCCGCCGCCGTCGAGGCCGGCGCCGTGCCGGTCGAGGTGGACCACTCCCTCGCCGACCTCGAGGCGATCTCCGCGCAGATCGAGGCCAGCGTCATCCCCGACGTCATCCCCTCCTGGTGGATCGACGTGGAGACCAACGACGTGGTGGTCGACGTCGTCGCCGGCGGCGAGCAGTCGGCGACCGAGTTCGTCGCGTCGCTCGGCGTCCCCGCCGACGCGGTGCGTCTGGAGACGGGCGTGGAGGCGCCCGAGACCCTCGCCACGATCCGCGGCGGCATCGCGTACAACATGTCGAACGGCGGCCGCTGCTCGGTCGGCTTCTCGGTTCAGGGCGGGTTCATCACCGCCGGTCACTGCGGCGAGGTCGGCACCGGCACCACCTACGGCACGTTCCGCGGCTCGTCCTTCCCCGGCAACGACTACGCCTGGGTGGCCACCACCGCGGACCACACCCCCGTGGGCCAGGTCGTCAACTACTCGGGCGGCGCCGTCGCGGTGCGCGGCTCGACGCAGGCCGCCGTCGGTGCGACCGTCTGCCGCTCCGGCTCCACCACCGGGTGGCACTGCGGCCAGATCCAGGCGTACAACACGTCGGTCCGCTACGCGGAGGGCACCGTCTCCGGCCTCATCCGCACCAACGTCTGCGCCGAGCCGGGTGACTCGGGCGGCTCGCTGCTCGCCGGCAACCAGGCCCAGGGCGTGACCTCGGGCGGCTCGGGCAACTGCAGCTCCGGCGGCACGACCTACTTCCAGCCCGTCAACGAGATCCTGCAGGCCTACGGCCTGCGCCTGCTCACCAGCTGAGCCCCTCCCCCCGAAGACGGCACCCCGGTCGACTGACGCGACCGGGGTGTCGTCGCGCGTGCGGGACCCGCGGCTCGCATCGTGTCGTACTGTCGGTTCGTCCCGCCCCCTGCCGAGGAGTCCCCATGGCTCACGTCTTCACCGACCTGCCGCTCGAGCAGCTGCACGAGTACCGCCCCGTCCTGCCGGAGCCTGACGACCTCGACGCGTTCTGGGCCGACACCCTCGCCGAGGCGCGTGCCGCCGCGACGGCCCCGACGCTCGCGCCGGTCGCCGCACCCGTCCGCGCGCTCACCGTGCACGACATGACCTTCACCGGCTTCGGCGGAGACGAGATCCGCGCGTGGGTCGTCCGCCCGCACGGCGCGGAGCCGCTCCCGGCCGTCGTCGAGTTCATCGGCTACGGCGGCGGCCGCGGACTCCCCGGAGAGCGCGTGAACTGGGCCGCGGCGGGATACGTCCAGGTCGTGATGGACACCCGTGGCCAGGGCAGCGGATGGAGCCACGGCGACACCCCCGACCCGCACGGGTCCGCGGCCGCCTTCCCGGGCGTCATGACCCGTGGCATCCGGGATCCCCGCGACTACTACTATCGGCGGCTCATCACCGACGCCGTCCGTCTCGTCGACGAGGTGCGGGCGATGGAGGGCGTGGATGCCACCCGCATCGCCGTCACCGGAGTGAGTCAGGGCGGCGGGCTCGCCCTCGCCGCGGCGGCGCTGTCCGGCGATGCGGTGGCCGCGGTGCTGCCGGACGTGCCGTTCCTCTGCGACTTCCCGAAGGCGATCGTGCGGACGCCGCTGCCCCCGTTCACGGAGATCACCCGCTACCTGTCGGTCCACCGCGACGACACCGCCGCGGTCCTCCGCACCCTCTCCTACATCGACGGTGCCGTGCTGGCCCGCCGCATCTTCGCGCCGGCGTACTTCTCCGTCGGGCTCATGGACGACATCGTCCTGCCCTCGGGGGTCTTCGCGGCGTTCCACAACGTCGCGTCGGAGGACGCGGCGATCGAGGTGTACCCCTACAACGGCCACGAAGGCGGCGGGTACCGCCACTTCCTGCGGCAGGTCGCCTGGCTCGACGCCCGCTTCGGCCTCGGCTGAGCCTTACCGCCGGTCACTTCCAGTCGCTGGGCGCGGGGCGCCGCGTGGAGGGAAGGGCGGATGTCGCCGCCCACTCGTGCACCCAGGGCTCGATGTCCGGCAGGCCCTCGGGCCGGCCGACCGCGCCGAACAGCTCGTCGTGCGGCACCGTCCCGCCGGTGCGGCGGAGGATGCGCGCCCGGATGACGGCGCTGGCGTAGATCTCCCCGCCCACGACGGCGCGGTGCCCGAGGTAGACCGCGCGGTCGTCGTGGCCGAGCAGCCGCGTCTCGAGCGTGAACCGCTGCCCCAGCTCGAGCGACCGGCGGAAGGTGATGGTCTCGGCGGCCACCACCGCGTACCACCCGTTCCGCGACATCGCGTCGAGCAGCCCGGTGCGGGTCAGCAGGTCCCACCGCCCGAGGTCGAACAGCGACAGGTACCGGCCGTTGTTGAGGTGCCGCAGCAGGTCGATGTCGGTCGGGAGCACGCGGATGCGGATGCGACCGATCGTGTTCGGGTCGAGGGCTCCCTCGCGACGGAGTCGACGGCGCGCGCGGGCGAGGACGAGGAGGGTGCGCCAGAGGAGGTTCACGAGGGGCGAGTGTAGCGATCCGACGGAGAAGCCCCTTCTCCGTTGTCACTGTCCGACAAGTCCGCGTTCGGGGCCGCGCCGACGACGACGTCCGGCCGACGCGGCGGGTACACCCACGTCACGAGGACGACCGACACGATCATCAGCAGGAACCAGGACACGAGCTTCGAGGCGTCCACGGGGTGCCATCCGCCCACCTGGGAGGGGTAGAGCCAGGCCCCGGCGTACGTGCCGATGTTCTCCGCCAGCCAGATGACGACAGCGACCCCCGCGAACGCGAGGAGCAGCGGCATCCGGAACGTGCCACGGAAGAAGCGGAAGTGCATCGTCGTCCGCGCCCACAGCAGCACCACGATCGCCAGGAGCACCCAGCGGGCGTCGAACACGAAGTGATGCGAGAAGAAGTTGACGTAGATGAGCGCCGCGACGACCCCCGTCGCCCACAGCGGTGGATACCGGGTGAAGCGCAGGTCGAACAGGCGGTACACGCGCACCATATAGCTGCCGACCGCGGCGTACATGAAGCCGCTGTACAGGGGGACGCCGCCCAGCCGCAGCACGCCCTCCGCCCCGTAGACCCAGGAGCCGACGTCGGTCTTGAACAGCTCCATGACCGTGCCCACGACGTGGAACGTGACGATCACGCGCAGCTCGCGCAGGGTCTCCAGGCGGCCGACGAGCATGACGACCTGGATGAGCACCGCCGCGATGGTGAGCGCGTCGTTGCGCGCGAGCACGGCGTCGTCGGGGTACCAGAGCTTCGCCGCGAGCAGCACGGCCAAGAAGGCCGCCCCGAACACGCACGCCCACGCCTGCTTCAGGACGAAGACCGCGAACTCGACCAGCCGCGCCCGGGTGCCCGTCGCCGGGGCGCCGGCCAGCAGGCGGTTCGCGACGGCGTCGATACGGGCCTCGACGGAGGTGAGGGAACGGCGGTCCGGCATGGGGGCATGCTGACACGTCCGTCTGACAGAACCCGGGCGGCCGCAACGCATACCGCATCCGGGCGTCCGCGGCATCCGATTTCACCCGCGTCGGCGGCGCGCGTAGGGTCGTGCCATGGAAGCGGAGACCCGAACCGACATCGTCGTCCGTCCGGTACGCGATGTGGATGCCGAGGCCCTGGGCCGCGTGCACGCCACCTGCTGGCACGAGACCTACGACCACCTGATCAGCACGGCCGCCCTCGAGGCGGTCTCCCCCCGGCGCATGGCCGAGCTCTGGACGCACTGGGCATCGCAGGGCGAGGAGTACCGCATGCAGGCCGCTCTCGTCGACGGCGAGATCGTCGGCTTCGTCGGCTCGGGCCCGGCCCGTGACGAGGACGCCCCGCGCCCCCGCGAGCTGTACTTCATCTACCTGCTCGACGCCTTCCACGGAACCGGCATCGGCCAGCGCCTGTTCGACGCGGCGGTCGAGGAGGGCGAGGGCCTCTACCTGTGGGTCGCCGAGGACAACCCCCGCGCGCATCGGTTCTACACGCGCAACGGCTTCACGCTCGACGGCTCCTCGCAGGTGCAGCCCTTCCTCGGTGAAGAGCTCACCGAGGTGCGCTTCGTCCGCTGACGTGCTGCAGGTGTGGGCCCTCGCGGGCATCGGCGAGATCACTCCGGGCACGGACCTGACGAAGGTCGTCCTGGATGCCGCCGACGAGCCGTTCCGCGACGGCGACATCGTCGTCGTGACGAGCAAGATCGTCTCGAAGGCCGAAGGGCGACTGCTCGCGGCCGACGACCGCGAGGACGCCATCACCCGGGAGACGGTGCGGCTCGTGGCATCCCGCCCCTCGCCGTCCGGGCATGTGACGCGCATCGTCGAGAACCGCCTCGGGATCGTCTCGGCCGCCGCGGGCGTCGATGCGAGCAACACCCCCGAGGGGACGGTCCTGCTGCTGCCCGAGGACCCGGACGCCTCGGCCCGCCGCCTCGCCGAAGGCCTGCGGGAGGCGACCGGTGCCCGCGTGGGCGTCATCGTGACCGACACGCTCGGCCGCGCGTGGCGCGAGGGCCAGACCGATCACACGATCGGGGCGGCCGGGGTGCACGTCTTCGAGGACCTGCGGGGGACCACGGATGCCGAGGGCCGGCCGCTCGTCGTGACGCTGCCGTGCGTGGCCGACGAGATCGCCGCGGCCGCCGACCTCGTGAAGGGCAAGGCCGCACGCCTGCCCGTGGCCGTCGTCCGCGGGCGCGGGGACCTCGTCGGAGACCTCGACCTGCCCGGCGCGCGGTCCATCGTGCGTCCGGCCGAGCGCGACATGTTCCGCCTCGGTGCGGACGAGGCGTACGCCGCCGGGCTCGCCGCGGGGCGCGCGACCGCGGACTGACGGCTGCGGTTCTTCCGGCGTCGTTCGCTGGGTATGTCCCGAAATGTGCGAGGCGGAGCCTCTTTTCCTGCACGAAGTGGGACACACCGGCGGGGATCAGCGGACGCCGCGAGCCGCGAGCGCCTCGCCGAGCTGGTCCGCGTGCCGGAGCGTCAGGACGAGGAAGGGCAGCATGCCGCGGGAGATCGCCGGCCGCACGCCCCGCGCCCGTTGGGCCTCGCGCACCTCGGCCGCGAGGCGGGCCAGCACCGGGATCGTCGTGAGGGCCACGCTGAGGAGGAGCGCCGCGCGGGCGGCATCCATCCCCATCCACGACAGCGGAGCGAGGATCCGTTCGAGGGCCTCGAGCACCGCGGCGGCGGGCGTCGTCAACGGCAGGAGCGCGGCCACGGCCAGGGACACGGCGATGCGGACCGTCGTGGCCGCCGCGGGCTCGACGCCGGCGAAGACCGCCTGCACGACCGCCGTGAAGGCGAGCAGCCAGCGCAGCCCCCACACCTGACGGGCGAGCTCGGCCAGACCGGCGCGGACGCCCCACCCCACCGTGGCGTACCCGACCATCGCCACGACCAGCCCGATCCCGCACGCGAGCCACGACGACGGCAGCGCCGCGACGGCGATCGCCGCGAGGGCGAGGAGCGCGATCTTGCGTCCAGCGGGCATCCGGTGCAGCCACCCGTCGCCGGAGCGGAAGAGGCTCAGCACCGTCGGCTCCGCGCCGCCCGGGCGGCGGCGGGCACCGTCCGCACGCCGACATCGGTCGGGGCGGCGGGCACCGTCAGCACGCCAGCACCCGTTCGTAGGCGGCGACGACGTCGTCGGGCGTCCCCACGCCGGCGACCCGTCCCCCGGCGAACAGCACGGCCACGTCGCAGCGGCGGGCGAGGGCGAGGTCGTGCGTGACGAGGACGACGCGGTGCCCGGCGTCGGACAGCAGGTGATCGGCGACGAGGCGGGCGTTTCGGGCGTCGAGGTACGCCGTCGGCTCGTCCGCGACGACGAGCGCGGGATCGCGGACGAACGCCCCGCATAGCGCGAGCAGCTGCTTCTGCCCGCCGGAGAGGTCATGCGCAGCGCGTCCGGCGAGGTCCCCGAGACCGAAGCGGTCCAGGGTCGCGGCGACCCGGGCGTCCCGCTCGGCCCGCGGCAGGCGCTGCGGTCGCAGCGAGAAGGCGACGTCCTCGGCGACCGTCGGCAGGAGGATCTGCGCGTCGGGGTTGCTGAGCACCAACGCCGTGCGGGCGCGGAGGGCCGCGGCATCCCGGTCCGGATCGACGCCGAGCACCTCGAGCGTCCCCGCCGTCCGCGGCACGAGCCCGGCGACCACGCGGGCGAAGGTCGACTTGCCCGACCCGTTCTCGCCGATCACCGCGATGGTGCGCTGCGGGAGTGCGAGGGCGACGCCGTCCAGGACGAGATGCCCGCCCAGCCGGACGGCGAGGCCGTCGCACCGCACCGTGGCCGGCGCCGGAGTCATACCGCGGCGGCCTCGGGGGCGCGCTCGGCCGCGAGAGGCTCGCGCCACTCCCGTCGGAACCCGCGCGGGTAGGCCCGCACGAGCGTCGTGACGACGATCGTCGCGACCACGGCCTTCGCCAGGTCGCCGGGCACGAACCCGAGGCTCGACAGGGCCGTCTCCCCGAGGGGCAGCCGCATGACCAGACTCTGGACCGGGATGCCGAAGAGGTAGATGACGCCGATCCCGCCGACGACCATCGCGACGGCGGTCCGCCACGCCACCGGCCGGCGACCAGCCGCGTGGACGATGAGCCCGATGACGACGGCGCCCACGATCCATCCGAGCAGGTACCCGGCGGTCGGGCCGAGGAAGACGCCGAAGCCGCCGCGGCCGCCCGACAGGACCGGGAGCCCGACCGCGGCGAGCGCGAGGAGGACCGACACCGACAGCGCGCCGAGCCACGGACCGAGGATGGCTCCGGCGAGCATCACCCCGAGCGTCTGCAGCGTCACCGGGACGCCGCTGAAGACGACGAAGCCGCCGGGCAGGCCGAGCACGGCGATGAGCGCGGCGAAGACCGCGACGCGGGCGAGGTCGGTGGCGTCGAGAGCACGACGAGTGGACATGAGGACTCCTCCTGAACGGTGTTCACTGAACGGCGTTCACTATACTCACAGGATGGCATCCCGCGGATACACGGCCGACGACGTCGCCCGGACGGCCCTCCGCCTCCTCGACGACCACGGACTCCCCGACCTGACGATGCGCCGCCTCGCGGCCGCTCTGGAGGTCCAGCCCAGTGCCCTGTACTGGCACTTCGCGAACAAGCAGACGCTGCTCGCCGAGCTGTCCGACCGGATCGTCGCGCGGATGACGCCGGGGCGCCCGGCCCTCCCCGCCGACAGCGCGTCGGATGGTGACGGCGGCGCCGCGGGCCGCGATGCGGCGTCCGGGGACGACGGTGCTAACCCCGCGGCATCCGGGATCCGGTCCGTCTCCCACGAGGCCGCCGCGTTGCGCGACGCCCTGCTGGCCTATCGCGACGGGGCGGAGGTCGTCTCGAGCACCCTGGCGCTGGGCCTGGGCGGCTCGACCGCGCGCGACCGTCTCTCCCGGGCGGTCCGGGAGGACGGGGTGGATGCCGCGGACGCCGACCGCGCGGCGACCGCTCCTCCACTTCGTGCTCGGGCACGCCTGGCACGAGCAGCAGCGGATGCAGTACGACAGCGCCGGCGCACGTCTGGACGACGGCCGCGCGTCGACGGCATCCGCAGACTTCGCCTTCGGGGTCGACGTGATCGTCGCCGGCCTGCGCGCCCGCGCCCCCCGCTGACCGCCGGGTCAGCGCTGCTTCACGTCGCCGAACAGGCGCGCGATCGGGATCAAGACGGACGGGCGTGCCGCCACCCATCCCGCGGTCATGACGAGGAGGGATGCCGCGAAGATCAGCAGTCCCGTCGGATCGCCCGCGAACGCGTCGGGGTCCACCGACCCGCGCGCCGCGTACATGTGATCGAGGTTCCGCAGAGCGCCCGTGGCGAGGACCAGGGTCACGTGGACCACGATGAACGCGACGAAGAACAGCATGGTCGGGTAGTGCAGCTTGCGCGCCCACTCGGCCGGGAACAGCCGGTTCAGCCTCTCGGCATCCCTCGGCCACACCCCCGACAGGCGCACCCCCGTGACGATGGCGACCGGCGCCGCCACGAAGGTGATGGCGAAGTACGACAGCTGCTGCAGGCTGTTGTAGTTCACCCAGCCGTTCTCGGTCGGCCAGTCCAGAGCGGCGTACTGCAGCGCTGCCGACACCGCGTTCGGGACGACGTCCCACGACGTCGGCACGATGCGCATCCACTGCCCGGTGACGAACAGCAGCGCGACGAAGACGACGCCGTTGGCGATCCAGAGGATGTCGAGCGACTGGTGGAACCACAGGGCGAGGCTGATGCGGCGACGCTTGTTGCCGCGCGGCGACCAGAAGGCGGCGGGCCGCTTCTCCCGGTGCACCTGCCAGCCGGTGCGGATGATCAGCAGCAGGAAGAAGCTGTTGAGGAAGTGCGACCAGTTCAGCCACGCCGGGATGCCGACCGGCGCGGACGCCGGCAGCGGGTACTCGCCCGGGTAGGCCGCGAGGAACGCCTGCCCCGACGGCAGCGAGAGCAGCACGCGCGCGATGACGACGACGAGCGCGACGAGCACGAGCGCCAGCGTCCCCAGCACCGCGAGGGAGCCGGCCCACTGCACCGGCGTGTACGGCCCGATCGTGCGCGGCTCGCGCTTCGGCGGGCGAGGGAGGGATGCCGCCACCCCCGGCCGCACCGTCCGCGGCAGGGTCAGCGGTGCACGGGGCGCGGCGGCTCGATCCTCGGACGACGGCACGGAACTCGCCGCATCCCCCCGCGCATCTGCGAGATCGGGACGGATCTGCGAGGTCGGCGGCCACGGCTCGCCCCCCGGCTCGCGCGGCAGTCCTCGCCGCACGCCCGGGCCCGCGGCATCCCTCCGCCCCGCGTCCGGGACTCCGGAT
>VGAV01000066.1 GCA_016870695.1 Actinomycetota bacterium
CCACCGGCCCCGCGACGCGCGACGGTCTCCGCCCTCGCCCGGGAGTCTCGCTGATGTCCGCCGTTCTCTTCCCCAACGTGACCGCGCCCGACATGCTCGTCATGTCCTTCAACATCCGTCGGCGGTTCGACCGGCTCACCTGGCCCGCCGCCGACCGGTGGGGGCTGCGCAAGCAGCGGCTGCGGACCTTCCTCGGGGCGAACCACCCGCACATCGTGGGCTCGCAGGAGGCCATGCCCGACCAGGCGCGCTGGGTGCAGGACGCCCTCGGCTCCGAGTTCGCCCGCATCGGGCTCGGCCGGGGCAAGGACCTCGACGGCGAGGGCACGCCCATCTTCTACGACCGGGACCGCCTCGAGGTCGAGGACTGGACGCAGGTCGCCCTCTCCGACAGCCCGGAGGTGCCCGGCTCCACCGGGTGGGGCAACACGATCCCCCGCATCGCCGTCATCGCCCATTTCCGCGACCGCGACACGGACGCGCGCTTCACTTTCGTCAACAGCCACTTCGACGCGTTCTCGCGACGCGCCCGCCGACGATCCGCGCAATGGCTGCACGACCTCGCCGCCGCGGAGACGCGTCCCCTGCTGTTCACGGCGGACATCAACGCGCACGTCCGCTCCCCCGAGCTGGCCGAGATGTTCGCCGACGGGCACCTCGTCGACACCTGGTCGTACACGCCCGTCCGACGCACCGCGGAATGGGGCACGTTCAACAACTACCGTCGTCCGCGCCGCGGCACGCGACGCATCGACGCGGTCCTGGCCTCCCCCGACGTGGGCGTCCGCGCCGTCGGCATCGACCCCCGTCCCACCGGGACCAACTGGCCGTCCGACCATCTGCCGGTGCAGGCGGTCGTGCGCATCCCGACGGGGTCGGCATCATGATCGGGAGATTCTCGCCCGGATGGGGGCGACGACGATGATCCGCGCGCTCTACGCCAACCTGAAGCGTCCGCCGCGCAGCGTCACCGAGTGGCTGGCCGACTCCGCCCACCGACCGACCAGGCACGCCCGATGATCCGCGCGCTCTACGCCAACCTGAAGCGTCCGCCGCGCAGCGCGACCGAGTGGCTGGCCGACATCGTGCGGGCGGCGGCGATCATCACCGTGATCGTCTCCGTATTCACCCTGCCGGGCACCGACACGGCCGTCCTCTCCATGGCGCTGCCCGCGGTCATGCTCTCGCGCATGATCGGCCTGCGCTCCGGCCTGGACCTCATCACCTGCGTGACCGTGTTCGTCGCGGCCGGGAGCAACGTCCTGGAGCTGTACCGCGCATGGACCGGCTGGGATCTCATCGTCCACCTGGCGTGCACCGGCGTGCTCGCCGCGGTCGCGCTCATCCTCCTGCAGGACTCCGGGGTCGTCGCCGCCACCGGGCGGCGTCGCACGCCCATCGTGCTCGCGACGCTCTCCGGCCTCGCCCTCAGCGCGGTGTGGGAGATGGTGGAGTGGTTCGGCTACCGCTTCATCACCGACGCGATCTTCGTCACCTACGACGACACCATCGGCGACATGATGGCCGGTGGTCTCGGTGCCCTGGTCGTCGGGGTCGTGGCATCCCGGGTCCGTCTCACCCGCGAGGACCGCGCCCCGCTCTGAGGGAATCAACGGCGCAAGCGCTGTGCCGCGGGTGCAGCAAACCGGGCCGCGCGGGGGTCAGGCCGCGCGGGAGTCAGGCCACGCCGCGCGCGGGCGGAGCGGCGTGCGCCGCCTCCTCCGCCTCCAGACGCGCCGAGAGCTCGTCCAGCGACACCCCGAGCGCACCGGCCACCGCGGCGACGGTCGCGAACGACGGCGTCACCAGCCGGCCGGTCTCGATTTTCCGCAGCGTCTCCGGGGACACCGCGGCGGCAGCCGCCACCTCGGCGAGCGAGCGCGGACCGCGGGCGTCCCGGAGGAGGGCCCCGAGCCGACGTCCGCGCGCGACGACCTCGGGGGTGTGCGGCAGGCGAACCATCATGACCCCATCGTACCGGTATTGTTTGACCGGTATTCTTTGACCGGTAGAGCTCTTCACCCTGCCGCCGCCCCGCCCACCGAGGACGAGCCCATGATCGAGATCCTGAACGCCACCCAACTCACCGCGGCGCGGGAGACGGGCGCCATCGTGGGCGACATGCTGGCCGAGCTCCGCGAACGGGCCACGGCCGGCGTCAACCTCCTCGAGATCGACGCCTGGGCGCGGGAGCTCATCCTGGCCGCGGGCGCGGAGTCCTGCTACGTCGACTACGCCCCCTCGTTCGGGAACGGCCCGTTCGGGCACTACATCTGCACCGCGGTCAACGACGCCGTTCTCCACGGCCTCCCCCACGACTACACGCTGCGATCGGGCGACCTCCTGACCCTCGATCTCGCGGTCATCAAGAACGGCATCGCCGCCGACGCGGCGGTCAGCTTCCTCGTGGGGCCGGCGCGCCCCGCGGGCAGCCCCGAGCTGATCCGCGCGACCGAGGACGCCCTCGCCGCCGCGATCGACGTGGCCCGGCCGGGCAACCGCATCGGCGACATCTCGCATGCCATCGGGAGCGTGCTCACCGCCGCCGGGTACGCGGTCAACACCGAGTTCGGCGGGCACGGGATCGGCTCGACCATGCACGGCGACCCGCACGTACCCAACATCGGCCGCCCGGGACGGGGGTTCCGGCTCCGTCCCGGACTGCTCCTGGCCCTGGAGCCCTGGGTGATGGCCGACACCGACGCCCTCGTCACCGACCCCGACGGGTGGACGTTGCGCAGCGCGACCGGCGGCCGCACCGCGCACAGCGAGCACACCGTCGCGATCACCGGCGGCGCCGCCGAGATCCTCACGCTCCCGCGCTGACGGAACGCTCTCCAACGCGCCCCGCAGACGGCACCGGGGCCGGGAATGCCGTGACGACCCTCCCGGCCCTCTGCCGTCAGATCCGGCCGGCGACGTCCGTGCCCACGAGATCCCCGTCGGGGTTGGGCTCGCTCAGCTGCTCGCCCGGCGCCGCGGAGTCCTCCAACGGCGGCAGCGCCTGCTCCACGCGCGCGCCGATCTCGGCATCCACGTTCTTCCAGTACTGCACCGCACGGTCGCGGACGTCCTTGCGGGTCACCCCGCCGACGTGCCCGGAGATCGTCTCGACGAGACGGTCGCGCTCCTCAGCGGACATGACCTCGCGCACGAGCGCGCCGGCCTGGCCCCAGTCGTCGTCCTCCGGGTGCAGCGTCGCCGCGGAACGCACCAGCTCGCCGTCGCTCTGCCAGCCCCCGTCGCCCGCGCGACGCGGGTCCGCCGCCGGGCCGCCCACCGAGTTCGGGGCGTACACGGGCACCTCGGGCGGGTTGTACTCGTAGCGCATCGCGCCCTCCTTGGAGTACGAGTGCACCTCCGTGTGCGGCCGGTTGACGGGCAGCTGCTGGTAGTTCGTCCCCACGCGGTACCGGTGGGCGTCGGCGTAGCTGAAGATGCGCGCCTGCAGCATCTTGTCGGGGCTGCCGTCGATGCCGGGGACGAAGTTCGACGGCTCGAACGCCGCCTGCTCGATCTCGGCGAAGTAGTTGCCCGGGTTGCGGTTCAGCTCCATCGTGCCGACCTCGATCTCGGGGTAGTCGCTGTGCGGCCACACCTTCGTCAGGTCGAACGGGTTGAAGCGGTACGTCTTGGCATCCTCGTACGGCATGATCTGCACCTTGAGCGTCCACGTGGGGAACTCGCCGCGCTCGATCGCCGCGTACAGGTCGCGGATGTGGAAGTCCGCGTCCTGACCGGCGATCTGGTCGGCCTCGTCCTGCGTGAGCGTCTTGTGCCCGAGGTCGGTGTGGAAGTGGTACTTCACCCAGAACCGCTCGCCCTCGGCGTTGATCCACTGATAGGTGTGCGAGCCGTAGCCGTTCATGTGGCGCCAGGATGCCGGGATGCCGCGGTCCCCCATCAGCCACGTCACCTGGTGCGCACTCTCCGGAGACAGCGTCCAGAAGTCCCACTGCATCGTGTTGTCCCGCAGGTGGCTGCCGGGCAGACGCTTCTGCGAGCGGATGAAGTCGGGGAACTTGATGCCGTCCTTCACGAAGAAGACGGGCGTGTTGTTGCCGACGAGGTCGTAGTTGCCCTCGGTCGTATAGAACTTCAGCGAGAACCCGCGCGGGTCGCGCCACGTGTCGGGGCTGCCCTGCTCCCCGGCGACCGAGGAGAAACGGGCGAGCATCTCGGTCTCGACGCCCGGCTGGAACAGCGCCGCGCGGGTGTACGCCGAGACGTCGCCGGTCGTGCGAAACGTGCCGAACGCACCGCCGCCCTTCGCGTGGACGACGCGCTCCGGGACGCGCTCACGGTTGAACTGGGCGAGCTTCTCGATGAGGTAGTGGTCGGTGAGCGCGATGGAGCCGTCGGCTCCGACGCTCTGGGAGTGCTCGTCGCTGGCGACGGGCGCTCCGTTGTTGGAGGTGGTGGGGGTGCTCATGCGCTCTCCTCGCGGTCGAAGGTCCGGTGGGGTGACCTTCTCCGACCCTAGGCAGGCCCGCGCGCGCAATCGAGCTGTTGCGCATCCGGTCCCGAGCACGTACCGTCGCCGCCCCATCCCCCGCCGCCGCGTGCCCTGTCAATCCCCCGCGGCGGGTTCCCGGCCCTGGCGAGCATGGCGGGGCAGGGTTACCGGATCGAGAAGGACACGACGCCACGGGTGGGCGTCCGGATCGGTCGGGTTCCCGGGTGAAACGGACCACAAGCAAGACCGACCACGAGGAAGAGGAGCACCATGTCGAAGGATCTGTCGAAGGGCGACCGGGTCAGCTGGGACACCCCGCAGGGGCGCACCCAGGGCGAGATCGTGGAGAAGAAGACGAGCGACTTCCAGCACGACGGGCAGAAGTTCACGGCATCCGACGACGACCCGGCCTACATCGTCGAGTCGGAAAAGTCCGGGTCGAAGGCCGCGCACAAGGGATCGGCGCTGAACAAGCTCAAGAGCTGAACACGCGGAACCACCACTCGATACCCGGGATGGGCTCCGGCTGGCCATCCCGGGCATCGCGCTGCTCACTCGGTGCCGTGTCGGATCTCGGTTCCCAGACGCCGTCAGCCATCCCGGGCATCGCGCTGCTCCCCCACCATCCGGCGGGGCGGGAACGGGCCGTCAACCATCCCGGGCGTCGCGTCGCTTGCGCATCTGCGCCAGGGCGAGACCGAGCCGGTGGTTGCCGGCGAGCACATCCTCGTTCCGTTCGAGGAACTCCCAGTACGCGTCCGTGAACACCGAGTCCTTGGCATCCTGCGCCGACGGCCACCACGAGCCCATCTTCTGCAGATAGGCCCCACCGGACACGTACGGCTTCGTCGCGACGAAGCCGCCGTCGGCGAACTGGCTCATGCCCATCACGTTGGGGATCATGACCCAGTCGTACGCGTCGACGAACAGCGCGAGGAACCACGCGTTCACCTGGCGCGGCGCGTACCCCTGAAGCAGGAACCAGTTACCGAGCACCATCAACCGCTCGATGTGGTGCGCATAGCCCCAGCGGTGCACGCGGTTCAGCACCGTGCGCACCGGGACGGGCAGATCCGACGGCATCCGCGTCGCGGTGTACCAGTACTTCTCGATGCGCTTCTCGTTGTGGAGGGCGTTGACGTGCTCCAGCTTCGGGTGGGCCCGATACATCCCACGCATGTACTCGCGCCAGCCGACCACCTGACGGAGGAACCCCTCGACGGATGCCAACGGGGCATCGGTCCGCGTGGCGGCGGCGACCACCTCTTCGACCGTCAGCAGTCCGATGTTCAGCATCGGCGAGATGATGGCGTGGAAGAGGAACGGCTCGTCGGCTTTCATCGCGTCCTCGTACCGACCGAAGTCGGTCAGCCGCTCCGCGACGAAGACGTCGAGCCAGTCCCGCGCCTGCTCCGGGGTGACCGGCAGCCAGAACTCCTCCGCGGCACCCGGATGCTCGGGGAAGCGCTCGTCGACCTCCGCGATGACCTGGGCGGTGATCTCGTCCGGCTCCAGCTGCGGAAGGGCGGGGATGTCCACGCCCTTCTTCGGCAGCGGCTTGCGGTTCTCCGCGTCGAAGTTCCACCGCCGGCCCACGGGCTTGCCGCCGTCCATCAGGATGCCGGTGCGCCGGCGCTGCCAGTGGTAGAAGTCCTCCATGAGGGGGGTCGGGTGCTCCGCGAACCAGCCGTCGACCTCCTCCTCCGGGGTGAGGAACAGCCCGTCCGACAGCACGTCGGTGTCCACGTCGTGGTCCGCGCAGATCCGGGCGATGCGCTCGTCCACGGGACGGTTCGGGTCGCTCATCCATACCAGCTCGGCCACGTGGCGGGTCGTCAGCAGGCGCTCGAGACCGGCCTTGAAGCCCAGGTCGTCGTCCAGCGTGATCCGGCGGACCGTCTTCCCCTCGGCTTCGAGCCGCGCGGCGGTGTGACGCATCGCCGACACGAGCAGCACGATCTTGTGCCGGTGGTACGGCAGCTTCGCGAACCGCGGGGCGGACTCGATGAAGAAGAACTCGTCCACGTCGTCGTCGGCGTACGCGGGGTGCTCCGCGAACTGCTGCGTGGCCAGGATGAGCGCGGCCTTGATCTTCCGTGCGCTCATGCGCGTCGCTCCTTTCCGACACCGGGCGTCGCGCCGGTGCGCGTGTCGTCGACCGTCGTCATGACCGCCTCTGGGTCGAGACCGGTCCTGGCCGCCAGGGATCCGCTGTCCGCGCTCATGACCGCCTCCGGGCCGCCGCCGCCTTGGCTCGGCAGCCGCGGGAGCAGTACTTCACGTCATCCCACTGGTCGCGTCCGTTCCAGCGTTTGCGGTCGGAGAAGGGGCGGCCGCAGAACGCGCACGGCTTCTCGCGGAGCGGTGGTCGAGACATGCCGTCATCGTTCCAGCCGGTCCGGACCGCGATCGGGGGCTTGCGCGTGACACGGACCACCCTTCGATGCAAGGGCCGTGCGTCCGCGGCGGGCGCCGTGGTCGGGTGGATGCATGACCTCGACACCTGATGACACGACCGGCGGACGCGACACCACCAGCGCGAGCGACACCGCGGACCAGCGCGACGAGCTCGAGACCGCCGACGCCCCCATCCCCCGCCCCACCTCGGGCGACGTCCCGGGCGACACCGACGGCTCCGACGACGCTCCCGTGGACAACCCGTCCGGCGGCTGAACGCCCGGCTGCCGTGGGGGCGGCTGACCGACGGTCTCGCCGCACTACCCCTCCCGCGGCGGGGGCGCCAGACCGTCGAGCGCTTCCAGCGCCTCGTCGGCGCGCGCCCGCCGCGCGGCCACATCGTCCTCCCACCACCGCGGGCCGCGCTCGCCGAGCCCGTGCTTGGCGAGGTCGACCCGGCGGCGCGCCGCCGCGACCGCGTCGCCGTCGTCCGCGCGCTTCGCCGTCCGCACCGCCGACCGTGCACGCCCCAGGTGGGAGCGCAGCCGGGCGGCCACCTCTTCGGACAGCTCGGGGTCCGTACGCCGCCACCGGCGCCCGTCGATCACGAGCCAGTGGTCGTCGTCGGCGGCATCCGTCATCCGCCTACTGCACACCCTGATGACGGGATCCGCATTCCCCGGTGTCGTTCAGCACATCCGTGGTACCGTTGAGTATTCGTTCCGGGACCGTCTTCGCCTCCGCCCGCCTCATCGTCGAGATGCCGGGTGCGCAGCACCGAGCCGCGACTGTCGAAGTCCCCTCCTCTTCTCGTGCGATCCCGCACCTCCGTCCGACGCGATCCGCGTCCCTCCGAAAGTCTTCGTGTTCTCCCCCTCCCTTCCGCCGGCACCGCCGCGCGACCTCCCTTTCGCTGACGTCGTCAGCGCCCTCGACTGGCGTCAGGCCGACCTCGACGTCTACGTCGCCATGTCCGGCGTCGGCTTCACCGACTACGCCGGGTTCGTCGGCGCCCGCGACGACCGCTTCGAGGCCCACGGCGCGCGCGGCGAGGACCTCGGCCTGCACGACTCGCTCGACGCGGCCCGCTCCGCCGTCGGGCGTCACCGTGCGCTCGCGGCCCTTCCCGTCGCCTCCCACCGCTCGCGTGCGACCCTCCCGGTCGCGCGTCACCCCCGTCCGCTCCGCGCTTGTCGGAACGGCGCCCACGGTCGCACCTGCGGCCCGAGAAGAAAAAGGAAGAACACGATGGCCACTGGCACCGTGAAATGGTTCAACTCCGAGAAGGGCTACGGGTTCATCGCACCCGACGACGGCTCGGCCGACCTGTTCGCGCACTTCAGCGCGATCCAGGGCAATGGCTTCAAGGAGCTGCAGGAGGCGCAGAAGGTCGAATTCGACGCTGAGCAGGGCCCCAAGGGCATGCAGGCGGCGAACATCCGCCCCCTCTGAGCATCAGCTCCCCCGCAGCCGGGGTGCACCGCGTCTCGCGGGCACCCCGGCTGCGTCTGTTCCCGGCTGAAACCTCCGAGCTCTGCGGGCCGCCGTAGGGCTTGCGCAAGCGTTGGACGTGCACACCGTGCGCCCGCTGCTGGGAGTTCGCCTGACGTATACCGCCGGGTCCATACGACCGCACGTAGTGTGGGCCCCAGCCCGGGTAGCCACCTCGGCTCCACACCCCCGGAACCCCCAGGAGCTCTTCATCGCCTCCACTGTCGTCGAGTCACGACTCGGCCCCGTCCGTCAGACGTACTCCGGCACCACCGAGTTCCCCCCGATCGCCAAGGCCTACACGGAGCTGTCGCAGGTCGTGCGCGAGAGCGGATACCTCGTCCGCACCCCCCTCTTCTACTCCGTCGTCGCCGGCGCGGTCGTCCTCGGCTTCGGCGGGGCCATCACCGGCTTCGTCCTGCTCGGCGACAGCTGGTTCCAGTTGTTCATCGCCGCCGCCCTCGGCATCCTGTTCACCCAGGTCGCCTTCCTCGCCCACGAGGCCAACCACCGGCAGATCCTCGCCTCCGGCCCGGGCAACGACCGGCTGGCCCTCTGGATCGGCAACGGCGTCGTCGGCATGAGCCAGTCGTGGTGGGCGACCAAGCACACGCGTCACCACGCCAACCCGAACCGGGTGGGCAAGGACCCCGACATCGAGATCGACACCATCTCGTTCCTCGACGTCGATGCCGCCAGCGCGCGCGGCCTGCGCCGCTGGATCACGAAGCGACAGGGCTGGCTCTTCTTCCCGCTGCTGACGTTGGAGGGTCTGAACCTCCATTTCCTCGCCATCCGTCACCTGCTCTCGCGCGGCGAGGTCAAGGGCCGCTGGACCGAGCTCGCGCTCCTCGCGCTGCGTTTCGCCGTGTTCGTCGCACCGGTGTTCGTCTTCCTGCCGATCGGGATGGCGTTCGCGTTCCTCGGCGTGCAG
>VGAV01000067.1 GCA_016870695.1 Actinomycetota bacterium
CGACACGACGCGGCACGTGGTCGGCGACCGGTCGCGCGCACGGCAGAATGGTCCGATGGCCTCCGTGAGCCCCCACCTGCAGCCCGACCACGCCTGCCTCATCGTGCACGGCAGCGACACCCCCGGAATCATCGCCGCGGTGTCCGCGCTCATCGCACGTCAGGGCGGCAACATCGTCGCGTTCGACCAGTACTCCGACGACCCGCGCGGTGGGGCGTACTTCCAGCGCGTGGTGTTCCACAAGCCGGACCTCGCGGCCTCGCTGCCCGACATCGAGGCGGACCTCGCGGCCACCCTCGGCGGCGGCTTCGAGCTGGAGTGGAAGCTCACGGACCTCGCCACGCCCAAGCGCATGGCGATCCTGGCCTCGAAGCAGGACCACTGCCTGCTCGACCTGCTCTGGCGTCACCGCCGCGGCGACCTGCCCGTCAGCGTGCCGATGGTCGTGTCGAATCACACCACGTCGGCCGAGGACGTCCGGTCGTTCGGCGTGCCGTTCTTCCACGTCCCGTCCACGCCCGGACCGGACAAGTCGGCCTCCGAGGCGCGGATCCTCGAGCTCCTGGTGGGCAACGTCGACTTCGTCGTCCTCGCACGGTACATGCAGATCCTCTCGCCGGAGTTCCTCGAGAAGATCGGGGTGCCGGTGATCAACATCCACCACTCCTTCCTGCCCGCCTTCATCGGCGCGGAGCCCTACAAGAAGGCGAAGGAGCGCGGCGTCAAGCTCATCGGCGCGACCTCGCACTACGTCACCGGCGACCTGGACGAGGGCCCGATCATCGAGCAGGACACCGTGCGCGTCACGCACGCGGACTCCTCCGCCGACCTCGCGCGCCGCGGCGCCGACGTCGAGCGTCAGGTCCTCTCCCGTGCCGTGCTCTGGCACGCGGAGGACCGCGTGATCCGCCACGGCAACCACACGATCGTCTTCTCCGACTGACGCGGGTCGTCCCGGCCCGGGTCGCAAGACGCGCCCGAGCCGGGTCGGACCTCAGTCGGGATCGGACGCGCGGCTGAGCGGTCCGCTTCCTCCACGCGGGGCCTGCTTGCGCTGACGCGCCAGCTCGCCGCCGACGCGTCCGCCGTACGGCCGCCCGTGGTCGGCGAACTCGGCGCGGAAATACGCCAGTCGCCAGTCGCCCATCTCTATACGCGCACCCGTGCGGAGGATGCGACCGCCGCCCCGGCCGCCCTGGTCGCGCGCCCCGCCGCCGCCGGTGGACTCGAAGGCGTAGAGGACGTACTCGTCGTCGCCCTCGTGCCGGATCTCCGCGTGCACCGGCGCGAGGCCGGGCAGACGCAGGTCCGCCTCCTCCCCCGAGCCGATGACGGTCCGCTCGGGCAGCAGGTCGAACTCGCGCGGCGCCTTGCCGTCCCAGGTGGAGGACCCGATGGCGAAGATGAGGCGCGGCCGTCCCGATCCGGGCGTGTAGTGGGTCGTCGTGACTCGGCGGCGGACGACTCGGTTGACCGTCGGCACGAGCGGGAGCGGGGTCTCCGGCGGCACCGGGAACGCCGTGGCGCGATTGCCGCGACGCACGAGCAGCGGCGCGAGCGCCGCGACGGAGCCCAGACGGATGTGCGGCGACCCGGTGACGATGCGCTGCAGCGCGTTGCGCTTGACGCTCCCCAGCTGCAGGATCGGCCCGTCGGGCCCCTCCAGCCGGACCGAGATGCCCCGCGCCGCGAGCGCGTCGGCCACGGTCGTCAGCTCGGACAGCGTCCGCCGCCCGTTCCCCGGCAGGCGCGACGGGTCGCTGACGGTGATCCGGATCTCGCTCCCCTCGGCCGTGATGGTCCCTTCGAACGGCGGGTCGGCGGCATCCCTCCCCTCCTCCTGCTCGGAGAAGGAGAGATCGATGTCGAGGCGCACCATGACGGCGCCGCGTCTCAGCTGCCGCGGTGCGGGTCGGAGCCGGGCGCCGTGTCGTCGCTCGTGGTGACGCGCAGGGTGCCGTTCAGCTTCCAGGTGGCGCGGGGCGCGTCGGGGCCGATGTCGCGCGGGACCTCGACGGTCATGTCGACGAAGGAGTAGTTGACGGCCGCGCCGCGACCCGTCAGGTACGACCACATCTCGCGGCCGAGGTCGGTCCAGTCGGTGATGGAGTGGCCCTGGGGGCCCGAGGCGTCGGCGAACGGGTCGGTGGTGCTGGTGGAGGAGTCGGACATGGCTCGCGTCCCTTCTTTTCGTTTCGAGGGCACCAGGGTGGCAGCGCGTCCCGACGCGGAATGAGGGATTGCGCCGGACGCGGGGGTGCGGGACCATTCCGTCGACCCCCAAAGACACATTTGACGGTGCCGCGCGAGCCGGGCAGCATGTGCGGGTGACCTCCCTCGACGAGCTGCGCGCGACCGCGCATCCGCTCCGCCTGCGCCTGCTGTCGCTGCTGACCGGCGCCGCCCTGAGTGCCGCCGAGGCCGGACGCGAGCTGGGCGTCTCGCAGGCCTCGGCGAGCTACCACCTGCGGGTGCTCGAACGGGTCGGCCTCGTCCGGGTGGTCGAGATCGTGCGCCTGCGCGGCGGGGAGGCCAAGCGGTACCGCCACGAGGCGTCCTCCCGCCGGTACGACGTCGACGCTCCCGCCCGGACCCGCTCGCCCGAGGACGAGGCGGAGTACGTCGAGGCGCTCGTCGCCGAGCTGCGCCGCCGCGCCGGACTCCGGACCGACGGCCCCGCCCTGTCCACCGACGCGGAGCTGTGGCTGGACCCCGCGGTGTGGCGGCGCGTCGTGCAGCACGTCGGCGAGGCCTCGGCGCTGCTCCACGCCGCCGCGCAGCCGCCCCGGACCCCGGGAACCCGCCCCGTGTCGATGACCGCGGCCCTGTTCCCCCTCCGGACCCCCCGATGAGCGCCCGGACGGCGGGACCGCTCTCCTTCGCCCCGTTCCGCTGGCTCCTCGCCGCGCGCACGGTCGCCATCGTCGGCAATGCCGTGGCGCCCATCGCGCTGGCCTTCGCCGTGCTCGACCTCACCGGCTCCGCGGCCGACCTCGGACTGGTCGTCGCCGCGCGGTCGCTCGCCAACGTCGCGATGCTGCTCTTCGGCGGCGTGATCGCGGACCGTCTGCCCCGCAACGTGGTGCTCGTCGGGACGTCGATCGCGGCCGCCGCGACACAAGGAACGATCGCCACGCTGGTCCTGACCGGGACCGCCGGCATCCCCGCCCTGGTCGCCCTCGGCATCCTGAACGGTGCGGTCGCGGCCGTGAGCCTCCCCGCGGCCGCCGCCCTCGTGCCCGACACCGTCCCGGACGACCTGCTGCGCCCCGCCAACGCCTGGCTGCGACTCGGCCTGAACGCGGGCAGCATCGTGGGCGCCTCCGCCGGCGCGGGTCTCATCGCGGTCGTGGGGCCCGGGTGGGGCTTGGCGGTGGATGCCGCGGCCTTCGCCGTCGCCGCCGTCCTGTTCTCGCGTCTCCGACTTCCCGACGCGGCGGCCGGCGGCGAGGGCGCGGAGGGCGCGGCGACCGGTCCGCGGGCCGCCGACGGCGATCCCGCCGGGGCCGATCCCGCGGAGAGCGGCCCTGCGACGCCGACATCGGTGTTCACCGACTTGCCGGAAGGCTGGCGCGAGTTCTCCGGCCGCCGCTGGATCTGGATCGTCGTGCTGCAGTTCGCCGTGCTCAACGCCGCCTTCACGGGCGCGGTGACGGTGCTCGGACCGCTCGTCGCCGACGAGAGCTTCGGCCGCGCCGGGTGGGGGCTGGTCGTGGCCGCACAGACGGTCGGCTTCGCCGCCGGCGCGCTCCTCGCCCTGCGCTGGCGCCCGCGCCGGGCGCTCGGGATCGGCGTCGCCGCCATGGCGGCCGCAGCCGTCCCGGTGGTGGCGCTCGCCTTGACGCCGACGCTCCCCGCGCTCGTCGCGGCGTTCGCCCTCGGCGGTCTGGCCATCGAGCTGTTCGCCATCGCGTGGGACCAGTCGCTGCAGGCGCACGTCCCCCGTGCCGCGCTGTCGCGGGTCTACTCCTACGACATGGTCGGGTCCTTCGTCGCGGTCCCGCTCGGGGAGATCCTCGTCGGCCCGCTCGCGCACGGCCTCGGCACGGTGCCGGTGCTGCTCGGGTGCGCGGCGGTGATCGTCATCGCCACCGCCGCCGCGTCGAGCTCCCGCAGCGTGTGGCGGATCCGCGCCACCGCCTAGCGGCTCAGAACACGTACTCCATCAGCTCGACGCCCAGCACGCGGAAGGCGTCGTGCGCCCGCAGGCGGTGGGCGATGGAGAGGTCGTCGAAGTTGACGATGAGCGCGTAGGCGACCCCGGCCCGGGGACCGCCGAGGACGCCGGCCTCGGCGCGCACCCCGCCCGCCCGTCCCGTCTTGTTGACGAAGAGCAGCCCGTGCTGGTCGTTCTCGTGCGCGAACGGGTCGAGACCGGTCGCCGACGCCACGAGCGACAGGTCGCTGTTGAGGCTCAGCCATTCCGCGACCTGCGCGCTCACCCCCGGCGAGACGAGCGACGAGTTGACGAGGCCCGCGAACAGCTGCGCCATCTCTCCCGCCGTGGACAGGGCCAGGTGCGGGGCGTCGTCCGGGCCGCGGTCGTCGCGGAACCGGTCGAGCAGCGCCGTTCGCCGCAGGCCCAGCTGCTCCACGCGCGCGCGGACGCTCTGCAGACCCACCCGGTGGAGCAGCGCGTTCGCGGCGAGCGCGTCTCCGGTGGCCGCCGCCAAGACCGCGAGGTCCGACAACGGCAGCGCCGGCGCCTTGAGGTGCTGCCAGACGCCCGCGACGGCCACGCCGGGAAGCTGCGCGCGATCGACGATCTCGAGCGCGTCCAGGCGGCCCGACTCGATCGCCGCGGCCGTCTCGATGAGCAGCGGCACGACGCCGAGGCCGCCCACCGGCAACGTCACGTGGTCGTCGCCGGCGAGCACCACCGATCCGCCGTCGAGCTCGTCGATGCGCACCGACACGCGTGCGCCCGACGTGGCGAGCTCGTCCAGGGCGCGCAGCGTCGAAGTGAACGACCGTCGCCCCGCCGCCGCACGGCGGGGCAGCCGCTTATGCCCCTTGCGCCCCGCACCCCGCAACGAGGGCGCGTCCCGCCTCGACGACTCCGCCGGGGCACCGACGGGGTCGGGCGCGGCAGGATCGGGGAGCGGGGGCATGCCCACGAGTGTGACTCCTTCGCATCAGGAGGGCGACAAACGGGGTCTCACCAGATGGTGACGCGTTGGTCCTCGTCGAGCCACAGGGCATCGCCCTCGGTGACGTCGAACGCTTCGTAGAACGCCTCGATATTACGCACGATCTGATTGCACCGGAACTCGTTCGGCGAGTGCGGGTCGATCGTGAGCAGCCGGATCGTCTCGGCCTCCCGGCCCTTCTGCTGCCACACCTGCGCCCAGCTCAGCAGCAGCCGCTGGATGCCCGTGTACCCGTCGACCACCGGGCCGTCCGCCGCCGGACCGTCGACCACCGCGGCGTCCCCCGCCGGGGCCTCGGGGAGGGATGCCGCCCTCTCCGAGCCGTCGTCGGTGCGCGCGAGCGCGGCGTCGTCGTCCGACGCGTCGAGGGTGCCCTCCGCGGCGTGCGCGGCCGCGTCGCCGTCGGAGGCGGTCTCGGCGGCGGCACCCTCGTCCGAGGCGGTGTCGTCGGCCGCGGCGGTCTCGTCGGTCGTGACGTCGGACCCGGCGTCGTCGTCCGCGGTCGACAGGGACCCCGCCGGGGCGGCATCCGGAGTCGACTCCAGCGACAGACGGTACGCCGCGATGGCGATGCCCAGCCCGCCGAGGTCGCCGATGTTCTCACCGATCGTGAGGGCGCCGTTGACGTGGTGCTCCTCGCCGAGGCCCTGCGGGACGAGCGCGTCGTACTGGGCGATGAGGGCCTTGGTCCGCTCCTCGAACGCGGCGCGGTCGGCATCCGTCCACCAGTCGCGGAGGGACCCGTCGCCGTCGAAGCGGCTGCCCTGGTCGTCGAAGCCGTGACCGATCTCGTGACCGATGACCGCCCCGATCCCGCCGTAGTTGGCGGCGGCGTCGCGGTCGGCGTCGAAGAAGGGGTACTGCAGGATCGCGGCGGGGAAGACGATCTCGTTCATCAGCGGGTTGTAGTACGCGTTGACCGTCTGCGGGGTCATGTACCACTCGTCGCGGTCGATCGGCCGGCCCACCTTGGCGAGCTGGCGGTCGTGGTCCCACACGTGCGCCCGGCGCACGTTCCCGACGAGGTCCGCGGCGTCGATCTCGAGGTCCGAGTAGTCCTTCCACCGCACGGGGTAGCCGATCTTCGGGGTGAACGCGTCGAGCTTGGCGAGCGCGCGCTCCCGGGTCTCGGGGGTCATCCACTCCAGGGAGGAGATCGACCGGCGGTAGGCCTCGATGAGGTTGTCGACGAGGACGTCCATCTCCTCCTTGGCCGTCGGCGGGAAGTGCCGCTCGACATAGACCTTGCCGACCGCCTCGCCCAGGGCGGCCTCGACGAGGCTGACGCCGCGCTTCCAGCGCTCCCGGTTCACGGGGACACCGGTCAGCTGCGTGCCGTAGAACGCGAAGTTCTCGGCGACGAACGGCTCCGACAGGAAGGCCGCGGACGCGTGCACGATCTTGAACCGCAGCCACGCCTTCCAATCCTCGAGGCGGTCCTCGCGCAGGAGCGCGCCGAGCGACTCGACGAAGCTCGGCTGGTAGACGACGGCCTCGGCGAAGACGTCGTCGTAGCCGGGGGCGACCCCCGCACGCCACGGCTCGAGGTCGACGCCGGCGAGGGCGACCGTCTCGTCCCAGGTCTTGAGGTTGTACGTCTTGACCGCGTCGCGGCTGTCCTCGCGCGACCAGTGGTGGCCGGCCAGCTCGGACTCGAGCGCGAAGATGCGCGCGGCGGCCTCGGCGGGCTCGGCGACCCCGGCAAGATCGAGGATGCGCTCGATGTGCGCGCGGTAGGCGGCGCGGGTCTCCTCGAAGTTGTCGAGACGGTAGTAGCTCTCGTCGGGCATCGACAGCCCGCCCTGGTAGAGCACCGGCACGTAGCGCGTCGGGTCGCCCGGATCGGGCTCCACGAACAGCGTGATCAGGCCGCTGATCCCGTCGCGTTCCAGCTCGCCGGTGAGGCGGAGGAGGGATGCCACGTCCCCGACCTCGTCGACGCGGTCGAGCTGCGCGGCGAGCGGCGTGCGGCCGAGCTCCTCGATGCGGTCGGTGTCCATGAAGCTCGCGAAGAGGTCGCCGATCTTGCGGGCCTCGCTGCCCACCTCGGCATCCTGCGACTCCTCGACGATCGCGCGGACGTGCTTCTCGGCCTGCTCCGCGATGAGGTGGAAGGAGCCCCAGCGGGCCTTGTCGTCGGGGATCTCGGTGCGCTCCAGCCAACGTCCGTTCACGTGGCGGAACAGATCGTCCTGCGGGCGGATCTCGTCACTCAGCTCGTCGAGGGCGAGTCCGGAGCGGGGGGTCTCGGTCATGGAGACAGAATATGTGCCCCGCATCGGTGCGGGCGCGGGGTGGACACGCCGTGCCATCGGCATCCCGTCCGCCCGCCCTAGGCTCGGAGGGTGACGAGCAGGCCCACCCTGAACCGCGAAATCCTGCGCCTGGCCCTGCCCGCGCTCGGCGCGCTGATCGCGGAGCCGCTGTTCCTCATCGTCGACTCCGCCATGGTCGGCCACCTCGGCGTCGCCCCGCTGGCCGGTCTCGGCATCGCCGGTGCGGTCCTGCACACGGTCGTCGGCCTCATGGTGTTCCTCGCATACTCGACGACCCCCGCCGTCGCCCGCCGCTTCGGCGCGGGCGAGTTCGGCCGCGCGGTGTCGGTCGGGATCGACGGCATGTGGCTCGCGCTCACGCTGGGCGCGGTCCTCGCCCTGGCCGGTGTGCTGACGACCCCGGCCATCGTCGACGTGTTCGGCGCCGCGCCCGACGTCGCCGAACAGGCGCGTGTCTACCTGTCGATCTCGATGTGGGGCCTGCCGGCGATGCTCATCGTCTTCGCCGCGACGGGCCTCCTGCGCGGCATGCAGGACACCGTCACCCCCCTGTGGATCGCCGGGCTCGGCTTCGGCGCGAACGCGCTGCTGAACGCCCTCTTCATCTACGGTTTCGGCTGGGGCGTCGCGGGGTCCGCGGCGGGGACGGTCGTCGCCCAATGGGGGATGGTCGGCGCCTACGTGGTCGTCGTCGGTCGACTCGCCCGCCGGCACGAGGCATCCCTGCGCCCCGAGCGGGCCGGGCTCAGCGGGACCGCTCAATCCGGCGGCTGGCTGTTCCTGCGCACGCTGAGCCTGCGCGCGGCCTTCCTCGCGACGGTCGCCGTCGCCACCGGCCTCGGCTCGGCCGAGCTGGCCGGATGGCAGATCGCGTTCACCATCTTCTCCACGGCCGCGTTCGCCCTCGACGCCCTCGCGATCGCCGCGCAGGCGCTCGTCGGCAAGGCGCTCGGCGCCGGCGACCACGACAGCGTCACGCGCGTGCTCGGTCGCACCGTCGCGTGGGGCGTCTGGTTCGGCGTGATCGTCGGTGGCCTCATCGCGGCGGCGTCCGGCGTCATCGGCATCCTCTTCACGGGGGATGCCGCGGTGGCGGCCCTCATCCAGCCGGCGTTGCTCGTGCTCGCGGTGGCCCAGCCGCTCGCGGCCTTCGTCTTCGTCCTCGACGGAGTGCTGATCGGCGCGGGCGATGCTCGGTACCTCGCGCTCGCGGGCGTGCTCAACCTCGTGCCCTACATTCCCGCCCTTCTTCTCGTCGCCGCCCTCGCCGGCGGCGGCGCCGGAGGATTGGTCTGGCTGGCCGCCGCCTTCTTCGGCGTGTACCTGCTCGCGCGCGCCGTGACGTTGGGCCTGCGCGTGCGGGGTCGGGCCTGGATGACGGCGGGAGCGTGAGGCATCCCTCCCCTGGTCGTTCCCAGCCGCGGGGCGTACGGTGCGGGGCATGAGGTCGTCCCGCTCGGCCGTCGTCGCCGTCCTGTCCCTGTCCGCCGTCCTGCTGGCCGGCTGCACCGGCGCGGCCGACGAGTCCGCGCCGTCCTCGTCCGCTCCGGATGCGAGCCCGACCGCGCGGGCCACCGCCACCCCGACCGTGACCGTGTCGCCGCCGACAGCGCCGGACGCACTCCCCCGGGACGCGGCATCGCTGCAGGCGTGGGCGGCTCTCGCTCTGCCCGAGAACGCGCTGGGCGGCAGCACTGTTATCGCCCGCGGCACGGGCCAGGTCGGTGAGACGGGCGCCAGCGTGACGCTCCCCGAGGACGCGGGAGCGTTCGAGGTGGTCCTCGCGTGCCAGAGCCTCGACGGGTCCGCGCTCGGAGTGCGGTTCGGCTCGCCGGGCGAG